>DATEOX010000745.1:0-2628 GCA_035273585.1 Thermoanaerobaculia bacterium | reverse complement strand
ACATCACCGCTTCGTGGACCGTCAGCGCCGGCGGCAAGAGCGAGACGCGCGACCTCTACATCACGCTCCGGAACAAGAACGACCGCTGGTCGATCGTTTCGGTGCGCTCCGCGAGCAAGTGAGTGAGCGGCGAGCAGCGATTGATGAACGGGGCGGGTTGACACCCGCCCTACGTTCTTCTCGCCTCGTCGTCATCGTCACCCTCCTGCTCGTCGCCCTCACCTTCGCCGCCGCCCGCTGGCGCGCCCACTCCACCGCCGCCGCCTTTCCCCGCGAGACCCGCGAGCACGTCGTCGACGACGTGGCGCGCATCCGCCAGGAAATCGTCTCCGAGGAGGCCGGCCTCGACGCCTCGGCGGACCGCCTCGAGGCGCTGCTCTCCTCGCCTCGCACCAAGCCGCCCTCGCGCGCCGAGCTCTTCGCCATGCTCCAGCCGGAGGCGTCGAAGCGCGGCCGCGGCGCGCGCATCCTGCAGAACGGCGTGCCGGTGGCGTGGTGGGGGGAGGACCTCCGGGCGAATGCCGCGCGTACGTACCAGTTCGACGTCACGAACCTCTACATCACCCGCACGCGCAACGCCGAGCCGTACGTCATCGAGACCTACCAGCGCATCCCGAACGATGTCGACGCACAGTCGCCGCTCCATCCCGACACGCGCTGGATCGACGCCGCGGCGTTCCACGGCGGCTTCCTCCGCCAGGAGCCCGGCACCTTCCGGCACCTCATCGCCCGCAAGGCCGATTCCGCGCTCTGGATCGACCTCCGCCCGCGGCAGCAGACCGACGTGCTGGAGCAGATTGACGACGACGGGCGGAACGTCGCCTTCCTCCTCCTGACGATCGGCGCCGTGGCGCTGATCGTCATCCACCGCCGCAATCCGCTGCTGACGATCGTCCTGATCGTCGCTGCCCGGGCGGCGCTCCTCGGGCTCCAGGTCGCCGACGATCCGCTGCACATCTTCAACTACGACCTCTACGCCTCGCGCCTCCTCGGCCCGCTGAGCAAGTCGCCGTTCGATCTGATGATGACCGCCGCGGCGCTGTTCGGGATCGTCGGCGCGTTGCGCAGGATCGTCCCGTCCATCCCCCTTCTGCTGCGCGGCGCCATTGCCGTCGCGGCCGGCTTCGGCTTCGTCGCGCTGGCGAAGAACCTGACGAACAACTCGCGCATCTCTTCCATCCCCGAGCACATCCTCCCCGCCTCGCTGGCCCAGGCGGTGCTGCTCGCGGCGCTGCTCCTCTTCTGCTTCACCGTGCTCCGTCTCACGCGGCACGAGGGGCCGATACGGCGCACCCTCGTGGCGGTGGCCATCCTCGTCGTCCCGGCCTTCCTCCTGGCCTACGCCCTGGGCGACGTGGCGTACGTCTATCCACTGATTGCCGTGCTCATCGCGCTGGCCTTCCAGCCGCTGACGCCGCACGCCACGGCGCGCCTCTTCACCGCCGCGATCCTGGCCGTGCTCATCGTCTTCGGCCCCGTGCAGCTCTTCGAGCGCGCCGGCGCGCGCAAGTTCCTGGCCGACACCTACGCGCCGCTCGTGGCGGGCGAGTCGGGGCAGTTGCGGACGATGATCGAGGACACGCTGCACAAGGAGTTCACCTCCACCGACCTCTCCACCATCCTCCCGGACGACTACCGGCACATGAACCTGGAGGACCTGGCGTACGCGCTCTGGCTGCGCTCGAACCTCTCGCGCTGGCGCGTGCCGGCGGTCATCACCGTCGTGGACGACTTCACCGGCCGGACGATCAGCCGCTTCGGCGTCGGCCTGCCGCAGTTCGACGAGCGCGCCGAGGCGGTGGGACGTGAGGTGCTGCAGCTCGGGCGGCTCAAGCGCGTCCTGCTCCACCACGACTTCGACGTCACCGCCTGGGGGACGACCATCGCCCACGGCAGCGTGCACGTGGTCAACCCGGCGGAGATCGGCGCCACCGCGGCGGCGGACGTCTACCGCGACTTCTTCGAGGCCAACCAGGAGGACGCCAACATCGGCCTGCACGCGCAGCCCGAGCCGACGGTGTACGACGCCGAGGGCAACATCCAGGGCGGCGCGCCGCTGCGGCTGCCGCACAGTCCCGCGGCGTATTTCGCGCAGATGAAGACGGGCAGCGGGCGGTGGGTGGGAGGGCTGCGCGGCGAGAACATCTACCTGCGCCGGACGGAGAACGCGCTCTTCGCCTTCCCCCTCCAGACGGTGACGATCTCCGAGCAGGTGCGGCGGGCGGGGGGCGTGGCCATCTGGGCCGTCGCCGCCGCGCTGCTGATCATCGTCTTCCGATCCATTCCGTCGCTGCTGGAGCTCGCGCGCCGCGTGCCGCGGGCCCTCGACTTCCGCACCCGGACGTCCTTGTACGTCTCGGCCGTCGTCATCCTGCCGCTGCTCGTGTTCGTGCTCTTCGTCCGCGCCTATCTCTCGAACCGGTTGGGGACGGAGTACTTCGAGCGAGGGCAGACGGCGCTCAATACCGGGCAGCGCATCGTGGAAGACTACCTCAACGCGCCGCCGGCCAACGATCAACGTCCGGAGCAGGTGCTGGATGATGAGATCCTGAGCTGGCTCGCGCGCGTGATCGGCCACGACCTGCACCTCTATCGCGGCGAGCAGCTCGTCGCCTCGTCGCGGCGCGA
>DATEOX010000744.1:0-3280 GCA_035273585.1 Thermoanaerobaculia bacterium | reverse complement strand
CGCTACCGGTCGAGATCGATCTGCCGCGGGGGATCGATGTGATCGATGCGGTATACACCGGCGGCCGGGGCGGTCTGGCGCTCTTCGAGGCGCAGGCCGTCCGGCAGTTCGAGCTTTTTCGTGAGGCCTTTTGATGAACCTGGATGAATTGCGCAGGGAGTACGACGTCGTCCCCATCCACCGCCAACTGAGCGCCGACTCGCTCACGCCGCTGGCAGCCTTCGCCGCCCTCTCGCCGCCGGGCGCCGAGGCGTTTTTGTTCGAGAGCGTGGAGCGGGGACAGAACGTCGGGCGGTATTCGTTCGTCGGATTCGACCCGCGGCGGAATCTCAAATTCGAGCGGGGGGTGAGCGATCCGCTCTTCAAGTTGAACGGCGAGCTCGTGCCGTTGCGCGTCTACCAGGAAGACAAGCTGCCGCCGTTCTTCGGCGGTGCGGTCGGCTTCTTCGGCTACGCGGTCGGCGGCTGGAGCGAGCGCATCCCCGACTCGCACCCCGACGACCTCGGCATCCCGGACGCGAAGCTCCTCTTCTTCGACAACGTCGTCGTCTTCGACCACGTGCAGCAGCGGCTGCACATCATCGTGAACCTCTTCACCTCCGATCCGGAGGCATCGATCGAGGAGGCGAACGCGCGGCTCGACCGGGCCGTGGCCAAGCTGCGCGCGGCGTCTGTCGACCTGCTCGCCTTCCCCGACGACGCGCCGCCCGTCGAGCTGCGCGGCTCGTACACGCGGGAGCAGTTCGAGGCGATGGTCGTCGAGGCGAAGGAGGAGATCGCCGCCGGCGAGGCGTTCCAGATCGTGCTCTCGCAGCGGTGGGAGACCGAGTATCCGACCGCGCAGGCGCTGACGCTGTATCGCGTGCTGCGCTCGGTGAACCCCTCGCCGTACATGTTCCTGATGGTGACCGAGGAGTGCACGCTCGTCGGCGCCTCGCCGGAGATGCTCGTGCGGGTGACGGGCGAGGTGGCGGAGATGCGGCCCATCGCCGGGACGCGTCCGCGCGGCGCGACGAAGGAGGAAGAGGCGGAGCTGGAGGCGGCGCTGCTGGCCGACCCGAAGGAGAACGCCGAGCACCTGATGCTCGTCGATCTGGGGCGCAACGACCTGGGGCGGGTCTGCCTGAGCGGCTCGGTCGAGGTCTCCGACTTCTGCCACATCGAGCGCTACAGCCACGTCATCCACCTCGTCACCGACGTCACCGGCACCGTGCGCGACGACCGCTCGCCGGTCGACGTCTTCCTCTCCGCATTTCCGGCCGGCACGGTGAGCGGCGCCCCGAAGATCCGGGCCATGGAGCTGATCGACCGGATCGAGAAGACGCGGCGCGGCCCATACGCGGGGGCCGTCGCCTACATCGGCTTCTCCGGCAACCTCGACTCCTGCATCACCATCCGCACGATCACCCTGGCCCACGACAAGGCGTATGTGCAGGCCGGCGCCGGCATCGTGTACGACTCCGATCCCGGGAAAGAGTACGAGGAGACGATGAACAAGTCGGCAGCGATGAGGCGAGCGCTGACGTTGGCGAAAGCGCTCGTGTAGCGCGCTGCGCGCGCAGTTGCTGGTTGCTGGTAGAGCGTCCGGCGGATGTCCTACCAGCAACAAGCAACTAGCAACCAGTAACTGCCGTCGCCGGTTCGACGAACCGCACCTTCCTCGCCCCCAGCGTATGCAGCAGCTCCGCGAGCCGCTTCTGCGCGTTCACCGTGGCGAGATTCAGGATGCCCTTGTTCACCGCCTCGTTGCGGATGGCCTGCTCGGCGTTCTGGCGGGCGCGGGCCTCGAGGTTGATGTCCGAGCGGCGGAGGACGCCCGTCTTGCGGCTCATCACGCGCGACTCGCGGTTGTCGACGCGGCTGACCAGGATCTGGGCGGGGGGGAGGCGCATGACCACCGTGCCGTCCGGCTCGCGCCAGACGTCCTCGGGGCGGAGCCGGGCCAGGTCGACGCCGGCGATGACGTCGCCGGTGGCCAGGAACGTGAGCTGGTCGGCGCCGAGTGCGTTCGGGACGAGCTTGTAGGACTGGGTGATCGTGCTGACCTGCATCACGCGCATCGAGGCGGTCTCGAGGCGGTTGAGGTCGCGGACGCGGGTGACGAGCGTGCCGAGGTCGAGCGTGGTTTCCTGCGGCTTGAGGATCTCCGTGACCTTGCGGTCGACGGCGCGGCGGGCGGTGCGGAGGATCAGGTAGAGGGAGCCGACGGAGAGGGCGGCCACGACCACGAGCAGGATGACGAGGTCACGGCGGCGCATGTTTTTTCGGCAACAGCAGTGCTACTACCGAAATTCTGTGCTATCCTCTGCGCTCTCCCGGTAAGGTTCAAGGAAGCGTCCAAGGGGCTCTCGGTGTTCTCGGCGTCCTTTCGATGTCTGTATGTCTTTCCTGAGACGCTCCGGCCCGCCTGCAGGTCACAACTCCCGCCCGGTCAGCACCCGATACGCCTCCCGATATTTCTCGCGCGTTTTCTCCACCACCTCCACAGGCAATTCCGGTGCCGGAGGCGTCTTGTCCCAGCCGGTCGTCTCCAGCCAGTCGCGCACGAACTGCTTGTCGAAAGACGGCGGGTTGCTGCCCACCTGGTACTGATCGGCGGGCCAGAAGCGGGAGGAGTCCGGCGTCAGCGCCTCGTCGATCCAGACGATGCGCCCCTCGAGAATCCCGAACTCGAACTTCGTGTCGGCGATGATGATGCCTCGCGTCCGGGCGAAATCCGCCGCCTGCTCGTAGAGCCGCAGCGTGAGATCGCGCAGCGCCGCCGCCAGCTCCTCGCCGGTGATCGACGCCATCCGCTCGAAGGAGATGTTGATGTCGTGGCCGGTGTCTTCCTTCGTCGCCGGCGTGAAGATCGGCTGCGGCAGCTTGCTCGCCGTGGTCAGGCCCGCCGGCAGCTCGATGCCGCAGACGCGCCCCGTCTCCTTGTACTCCTTCAGCCCCGAGCCGACGAGGTAGCCGCGCGCCACGCACTCCACCGGCACGACGCGGCACTTCTTCACCAGCACGCTCCGGCCTTGCAGCTCCTCGTGCCGCCGCAACTCCTCCGGAAACTTTTCAAAGTCGGTCTCCAGGAGGTGGTTCTCCACATCGCCGAAGCGGTCGAACCAGAAGTTCGAGAGCTGCGTCAGCACCTTCCCCTTGTCCGGGATGCCCGGCGAGAGGACGACGTCGAAGGCGGAGATGCGGTCGGTGGCGACGAAGAGGTAGCGGTCGCCGAGGTCGTACACGTCGCGCACTTTGCCGCGGCGGGCGAGCGGGAGGGGCAGGGTGGTTTCGTTCA
>DATEOX010000743.1:0-6689 GCA_035273585.1 Thermoanaerobaculia bacterium | reverse complement strand
CGCCGCCGCGCAGGACGACGTCCTCACCGTCCAGCCAGAGCTCCGTCGGCAGGCGCGCGTCGAAGCCGAGGCAGCTCGCGGCCGTGGCGGCGGCGAAGAGCTTCCGGTTCGATGCCGTGATGAGCAGCTTGTCGGCGTTGTGCGCGTACAGCGCGCGGCCTTGCTCGTCTTCGATGAGCACGCCCCACAGCGCGTGCGGCGGCGTGGCGATGATGCCGTCGATGGCCGCGGTGAGCGGCGCCGGCTTCGGCGCCGTCGCGCAGCCCGCCAGCAGCAGGAGCAACAGCGCGCGTCTCAAGCGAACGACATCTCCTCGAACGACGGCGCGTGGGCCAGGTTGTACGCCGCCGCGGCCTTCATCCGCTCGCCGTTCGGAAAGCGGGTGGCCAGCGCGTGGATCTTCAGCAGTTGCGCATAGTCCCTGGCCAGGTTGTACACCGGCGGCCCCGCGGGCGTTTCGCCCACCTCGTCGATGCACGGCATCTCGTTCGTGTAGTTCGTCAGGTAGTCGCGCGCCCGCGTCGCGGCCTCGGGCGCGTGGCGCTCCGCGACGTTCGCCGCATCGAGGAGGAAGAGCGCATGGGCCGGCACGAGCGCCCCCCGCTCGCAGATGAAGTTGTCCGCGAGGCGGCAGGCGAGGCTGTACGCGTCGAGCGCGACGCCGGTCTCGCGGAAGTGGCGCGTGCCGCGGTAGGCCGTCCACTCCCACACCGCGATGCGCAGCGTGGCGTACCTCCCCTTCTCGCCCAGAAGGTCGGCCAGCCGCCAGGCCGCTGCGGCGACGATCAGCTTGTGCCCGAGGTCTTCGAAGTCATCCGCCGCGACGGTGAAGAAGTCGCGCGCGAAATCAGCATCTTGATGACGCAAGGAGAGCCAGCGCTCGGCGCGCAGCCGGTCGCGCTCGCGGATGGCGGCATGGATCTCGGCCAGCTCGCCGCGCTCGCCGGGCGGGGGCGGGTCGAGGATGGGCGGCTCGCTCCACGGCTGGCGCGACGACGCTGCATACAGCGCGCACTCGGTGAGCACGTCCGGGTCTTGGCCGAGGTCGTGTGCGGCGAGGCAGGCCAGCAGCGCGTGCTTGGCATGCTGCGACGGCGCGTACGCGAGCAACGCGAAGCGGGTGACGGCGAGGAAGAGCTCGTGATCGTCATGCTCCGCGCGGAAGGCGGAGATCGCCGCGCGCGCACCGTCGAGGTCGCGCTCGATGAGGTGGGAGTAGAACGCGGGCAGTGTCATTGGAATGATGAAGGATGAATGATGAACCGTCCGGACGCGGCCGTTGTTCATCATTCATCATTCATCCTTCATCATTCCTACGGCTTCTTCCTCTTCGGCGGCGCGGTCGTGGTCGTGGTCGTCGTGGCCGTGGTCGTCGTCGACCCCGGCGTCTTGGCCGTCTGCTTGCTCGTGATCACGCCGCCGTCTTCCTCGGAGCGGCTGTCTTCGATGTCGACCGTCTGCGTCATCGCGTCCGTGCCGGTGGGGGTGGGCTCGGCCTGGGCGGGGGCGATGGTCTGGGTGTTCGGCGTGCCCGGCGCGCCCGGCTCCCCGCTCTTCCGCTCCCTGCATGCGCAGAGGGCGAGCACGACCGGCAACAGCATCACTACGACTGATTTCTTCAACGCGAAGACCTCTCTATAGCGTGGTGTGTTGCGCCGGACCCATGCAATTTCCCTGACAGGATTCCGCTACAATGCCGCCCCGTGGGGAAGGACCACAAGCGCATCGGCATCTTCGGCTGGGGCGTCGTCGCTCCCAAGTCACCCGACATCGCGGCGTTCGAGCGCAACCTCCAGCGCGCCGACACATGGCTCACTCCCTACACGGGATACGGTCAATCGAACTTCATCGTCGGCTATCCGGACTTCGACTTCGAAGCCTACCACGGCTGGTTCGACCAGCGTTTTGCCCCCGCCAAGTTCGCCCAACTGAAGGAGAAGATGGGTCCCATGGTGCAGTACGCCATCGGGGCGTTCATCCAGTCCCTCTCCCAGAATGAGGGCATCGAGCAATACCTGCAGTCCCTCGGCACGAAGGCGCACGTCTACGTCGGGACGGGCATCGGCGAGATCACCGTCACTCATCAGCAGGTCATCGAGTACGAGCGCGTACTGCACAAGTGGAACGACTTCTGGGCCGCGCCGGAGCGATGCGCGGCGCTGCGCAGCCACCTCGCCGGCCAGGCCGATCCCGAGGCACCGCGCAATCCGGCCGAGCTGCCCCTCGGCTCGGAGGAGTGGATCGAGGCCAAACATGCGTGGGAGACGTTCTGGGCCGAGCGCAGCGACGCGCTCGCCGAGTACCTCGCCGAGGCGCGGGAGATCCATGGCGAGCCGGTGCCGCCGTCGTCCGGGTCGGCCAAGCTATCCACCATCCGCCAGAAGCTGAACCGGATCCGCAACCTGAACCGGAAGTGGGGCAACCCGGAAGAGCCGTGGGCCGCGGTGTCGCCGAACCTGCTGTGGAACATTTCCAACATCCCGGCGGCGCAGATCTCGATGATCGGCAAAATCGTCGGCCCGGCGTTCGCGCCGGTGGCCGCCTGCGCCTCCTTCGGCGTGGCCACGAAGATGGCCGTCGATGCCATCAACCTCGGCGACGCCGAGGCGGTGGTCGTCGGGATGTGCGACCCGCCGCCTCATCCGATGGTCATCTCCGCCTTCTACAACGCGAACGTCCTCTCCGCCGACGCGGACATCTCCCGCCCGCTGACCGGCCTCAAGGGGACGCACGTCGCCGGCGGCTCCTGCGTCTGGATCATCGGCGACGCGGACAAGCTGATGGCCGCCGGCTTCCGCCCCCTGGGCATGGAGATCGTCGGCGTCGGGACGTCCTCCGATGCGCACCACATCATCACGCCGTCCAAGGGCGGGCCGCAGTTGGCCATCCGCGCCGCGCTGGCCGACGTGCAGGCGAGCGACGTCACGACCTGGGACATGCACGCCACGGCCACGCCCGGCGACGCGACGGAGATCGAGAACTCGCTGGAGATGCTCCATCCGGACGTCATCTTCACCGCCCGCAAGGGAACGTTCGGCCATGGCATGTCCGTCGGCGGCGGCTGGGAGCTCACCGCGCAGCACATGGGGATGGCGCAGGGGAAGCTCTTCCCGATGCAGCTCACGGAGGGGGAACTGCACGCCGACGTGCAGGTGCACTCCGCGCGCTTCGTCCAGACGGACGGCTGCGAGGTGCCGGCGCCCGGCTACAGCGGAAAGCTGAGCATGGGCGTGGGCGGCATCAACTCCTGCGTGATCAGCAGGCCGTGGGACGCGCGGTACGTGGAGGAGCACGTCGCGCAGCGGGAGGAGACGGCTACCGCAGCGGCACCATCATGAGCAGCGCGTCGTGCTGGCCTTTGCTCTCGCCCTGACTGGCGGCCAGGAACCAGAAGTCGTTCCCGATGACGGTGCCGATCGTCGGCTCGTCCATCAGCGGGTGGTTCATCTCCAAAATCTCGCAGCTCCTGATGCGCTGTCCGTCGAGGCGCAGCCGCACGACGCGGTTCGGCTCGATGCCGTTCTGAACCGCGAGCAGGGAGCCGTCGTGGTACTCGAGGCCGTCGATGCCGACCGTGCTGCAGTCGTTTGGCGGCTCCAGGCGCGAGGCCTTGCCGCTGGCCGGGTCCACCGCCCACACGCCGCTCGCGTAGTCGGCGACGTAGAGCGTGCCGCGGCCGAGGGCCGAGCCTTGCGGGGAGCGCATGATGCCGCGGGGGAGGAAGGGCTCGAGCTTCTCGCCATCCGACCGAAACATCATCCCCGTCGAATCCGACAGATAGACGGTGCCGTCCGGCGCGACCGTCAGGTCATCGAAGAAATGTTCCCCGCCGTCCGCGGGCGGCGCGATGCGGCGCACGACCTTGCCCGAATCGAGATCGATGGCCACGAGCGCCATCTCCGCGTCATCCTTCTTCGTGTAGCCCTCGGCACGCGGGCTGGGCGAGCTGCTGGCCCATAGCAGCCGGCGCTTCTCATCGATGCCGAGGCCGTTCGCGCCCCAGATGCCTTCCGTCGCAAAGTCCGTCAGGTTCCCCTGCAGGTCGACGCGCACAATCTTTTTCTTGTGATTCGCGCTGACCAGGAACGTCTTCGATGATGCATCCCAGACGACGGCCTCGGTGATGAGGTCCTTCCGGGGAATGGTGATGCGGCGCGTGGCGAGGTCGATGCGCAGCAGGCGCGCCTCTTCGATGCGTTTCGCCGCGGCGCGGAAGCGAGGCGTGTCGCGGATGGCATCGAAGTCGTGGTCGGAGAGATCGACGGCCACGCGCATCGCCGCCAGCCGCTCGAACTGCTTCAGCGCCTCCTTGGTCCGGCCGCTCAGCGCCAGCGCGCCGCCGAGGTTGGCCAGGACGACCGGGTTGCCGGGCCGCATCTCCGCGAGGGTGCGCATCAGGACGAGATACGCCGGGTAGTCCTGCGCCTCGTAGGCCGCTTTCGCATCCTCGTACACCTGCTGCGCAGTTCTCTCCTCGGCGTAGACAGAAAGTGCAAGAAGGAGCGTAAAAGCGACACATATCCGCATGTTTCGGAATGTACGCGATACAAGGCGTGGAGAGTGTCACCGATCGCAACCGAACGGGATACACTCGGTCAAATAGAGGAGGAAAGACCCGCATGAAGATCAAGGTCTCGATCTCGGTTGCCCTGCTCATCGTCTGCGCCGCACTGGCCATGGCCCAGGACCCCTCGAAGAAGGAGATGTCCCCCGAAGAGAAGGCGGCCATGGAGGCGTGGCAGAAGGCCCTCACTCCCGGCCCGCAGCACAAGGCGCTCGACGCGATGGCCGGCACGTGGGAGACGAAGGTGACCTCGTACATGGCGCCCGGCGCGCCGCCGATGACCTCCACCGGCACCTCGGTCAACCGGTGGATCATGGGCGGCCGCTACCTGGAGCAGCGCTTCACCGGCTCGTTCATGGGGCAGCCGTTCGAAGGCCTCGGCTACACCGGCTACGACAACGTCTCGGGCAAGTACTGGGGGACGTGGATGGACAACATGAGCACCGGGATGATGAGCTCGACCGGCACCGCCTCCGCCGACGGGAAGTCGTACACGTTCACGGCCACGATGAACGACCCGATGAGCGGCAAGGCGACCACGGCGGAGGAGCGGATCATGGTCGTCGACAAGGACCACCACAATTTCGAGATGTGGAGCCCCGGCCCGGACGGCAGGAACTTCAAGGCGATGGAGATCAACTACACGCGGAAGAAGTGACGCCCCTCACCCGGCGCTTCGCGCCACCCTCTCCCCGCTGACGCGGGGCGAGGGTTCTTTGCCGCAAGAGCCGAAGGGCGGATGAGGGGTGCGCTGGTTGTTCACCGCAGTCTCCAGAACTCCCCCGTGAGGCCGAGCTCCGCGAAGAGCGCCTCGGCCTCCTCGACGGTCTTGCGCCGCCACGACGGGTCGCCGCGATTCTCGGCGTACCAGCCGATGGCCATCCCCCACTGCTGCTCGAGGGTCATCACCCCGCCGCGCGGGCGGCGCCACTGTTCGCACCAGCGGTCGATGTGCTCTTCCGACCGGAAGAGGAGCATCGTCCGTCACGTGAAGACGACGTCCTCCCACCACGAGCGCGCCGGCACGCCGAAGTGAACGATGCCCTCCCGCTCGCGCAGGTCGCCGCCGCGGACGTGCAGCACCATGAGCGTCCCGCAGCAGCCGCAGCCGGTCTCGATCACGGCGTCGCGGCCCATCATGATCGGGATCCCCAGCGCGTCCCAGATGCAGTTGCCCCACGCCCGCACGCCGCCGGCGTCGACGACGAACGGCGTCGGCACGGCGGAGAACGGCATGGCCATCAGCACCTCGCCGCTCCCGCGCTGGAGGACGAGCATGTGCGCCTCCTCCAGCTCCCGCAGCGCCGCGCGGACCTCCTCCCGCGACGCGCCGGTGATGTGCGCCAGCTCGGCGGAGTCGGGGATCCGCCCCGTGGCCAGCACGAGGTCGTAGACCACGCGGCGGACGTCGATGGCCAGCGGTGTCAGTGAGGGTGTCATCCTGAGCCCCGCAGAGGGCGAAGGATCTCCTCGTAAGCACCGGGAGATCCTTCGCTTCGCTCAGGATGACATACTCAGCTTGATCACGGCGAACGCCGCCCCCTGCGGGTCGCGCAGGACGGCCATCCGTCCGACGTTCGGAATGTCCATGAGCGGCATGAGCACACCGCCACCGAGGCCCTCCGCCGTCCGCACCGCCGCATCGGCATCATTCACCGCGAAGTAGCTCAACCAGTGCCCCGGGCCGTGCTCGAAGTCGCGCATGCCGCCCGCGGCGCCGTCCGGGCGATGGAACTCGACATACTCCGGGCTCACCTTCGCGCTCCAGCCGAAGAGCGCGGTGTAGAACTGCTGCGCGCTGTCGCGGTCCGGCGTCTGCAGCTCGTTCCAGCACAGCGTGCCGTACTCGTTCACCACGCCCGCGCCGATGTGCTTCTTCGGCTGCCAGAGCGCGATGAACGCGCCGACCGGATCGCGGAGCATGGCCATCCGCCCCATCTCCATCACGTCGAACGGCTCCGGGCCGCCCTCCGCCCCGAGTTGCACGGCCTTCTCCCGAGCCTCGTCGACGTTGTCGACCGTGACGTACGGGATCCAGTTCGGCGGGATGCCCTCCGCCTCGTGCTCCTTCATCTGCCGGTACAGTCCGCCCACGTCGCGGCCGTCCTTCTGCAGGATCGTGTAG
>DATEOX010000742.1:0-5480 GCA_035273585.1 Thermoanaerobaculia bacterium | reverse complement strand
GGTCGGTGCCGCGGAAGACGACGATGTTGTCCCCGCGGGCGGTGTCGACGAACGGCGCGGGATCGCCGGCCGCCGGGGGAGCGCCGGCCAGCGCGGTGGCGTCCGAGTGGCCCACGGCGCCCGTGCCGGACCAGAACAGTGCGTGCAGATGGCCGTCGCCGGTCCGGTAGAGCACGTGATGGATGTTCGTCGCCGGCGTGAAGTAGCCGGCCGGATTGCCGGCCGCCTTCGGGGCGCCGGCGGCGGTGCTGAGCTGGTCGTGACCGACGGCGCCGGTCGACCAGTAGAGGCTGTGCACGTGCCCGTCGCTGCCGCGGTAGAGGACGAGCTCGAGCACCGCCGTCGTGTCGACGTAGGAGAACGGGTTGCCGGAGGCGTTGGGCGCACCCGGCGCGATGGAGGTGAGGTTCGTGGTGCCGGTGCGGCCGGCCGCGTCGCGCCACAGCTCGTGCAGCCGGCCGCTCGTGTCGCGATAGACGATGTTGTGGACGCCGAGCGCATCGATGACGACGGCCGTCGGGGCCCCCGACGCGGGCGGCGTGCCGAAGGCGCCGGAGCGGTTGATCAGTCGCCGGAAGGCGGTCTTGATCGAGACGCCGAAGCCGCCCGGGATGGCTTCCCTGACGGCGATGCGCAGCCCATCGGAGGTCACGAACTCCTCTCCCGCCGCCAGGGCGAGACCGGAGCGCAAGTCGACGGTCTCGGGGCCGGCGACCTCGTACACGATGACGCCGTCCTTGGCCATGGCCGAGCCGGGACCGGGAGGGAGGCCGTCGTTCGGGCCGTCCCTCCGCTCGTATTGATCGACGGCCACCCGGGCCTCGATCATGAAAGAGCTCCGCGACTGCTGCGACGGCACGCGCACGGCCGTCACCCGGTCGGGCGGCGGCGGCTGGAGCAGCGCGATGGCGTGCAGGCGGACGTCGACCGTTCCGTCGGCGTGATCGAGAATACTGCTCTCCGACACCCATCCCATCAGGCTCTTCGTGTGCGCGGACGCGTGGGTGCTGGCCATGGCGCCCGGGCCGTTCATCGGGTCATACGATCCCAGGTTCGGGTGCGAGAGGAGGCGCGTCTCCATGTGCAGGAGCTCCTGCATCCAGATGCCCAGCGGCTGGCGGGTGAACAGAGCGCGATCCGAGAACATGGCCACGCGCGCCCATGAGGTGATGCCGTTCACGGCCGCGACGTCCACGAAGGCATGCCCGCCGCGGTCGTTGCCGAAGTCGTGGGGCAGGACGGCCAGCAGATGGGTGTAGCCGTGGCCCTTCGGCAGCGACTGTATGGCCGGGATGTTCACCTCCGGCCCATCGGACCAGACCATGGGGAAGACGTCGCCGTCGATCGATGCGCGGCCGTACGACAGCGCCTGCAGGTAATGCTGGAACGAGCGATCGAGGCCGGTGACCGGGTCGGGATCGTAGAAGACGCGGCTGCGGACCTGATAGTCCCAATCCGGAGCCGGTTCCGGATCGAGCCGGCGGTCGAAGACGGGAACGATGGCGATGCGATGCGGCCCGACCCAGGGAATGATGGCCATGACGTGTACCCCGCAAGGTAGTGACGCTCACGACCCGAACGTCTCAAATATCCAGCATCGCCTCCACCGCGCTCTCCACGTGGATGCGCGTCGTGTCCAGCACCGCCACGCCGCCGTACGACGGCTCGCGCAGGATGAGGGAGAGCTCGGTGCCGCCGAGGATCACGGCTTCGATGCCGGACCGCTCGCGCAGCTCGGTGATCAGCGCGATGAACCAGTCGCGCGTGGCGTTGCGCAGGTCGCCGACCACGAGCTGGTTCATGTACTTGTCGTGCACCTGCTCCTGCACCTCGGGCGACGGAACGACGAGCTCGATGCCGGCCCGGTCGAAGACCTCCGGGTAGAAGCGGCCGCGCATGGTGAAGCGCGTGCCGAGGAGCGCCACCTTGCGCAGGCCGCGGGCGACGGCGGCGCGGCAGGTCTCCTCCACGATGCTGATCAGCGGGATGGGCGAGAGGCGGCGCACATCATCGAAGACGATGTGCGGCGTGTTGGCGGCGATCAGCCCGACCTCCGCGCCGGCGGCGGCGAGGCGCCGCACTTCCTCGGCCAGGAACGCGGCGACGCCGGCGAGGTCGTTGGCGGTGATCAGGTCGACCATGCGCGTGAGGTTGATGCTGCTGATGACCATGCGCGGATAGCTGTCGTCCGCCGTCCGCGCGCGCCACGACTCGATCAACGCGCGGTAGTAATCGATGGTCGACTCCGGCCCAGTCCCGCCGACGATGCCCAGCAATTTCACGTCTGCTCCACCTCGGAGACGAAACGATACCCCGAACCGTAGACCGTGACGATGTGCTCCGGGTTGGCCGGATCATCCTCCAGCCGGCGGCGGAGGTTCCAGACGATCGTGTCCGCGGCGCGGGCCGACACCGAGACGCCGTCGCTGGCCACGCGCAGGATCTCCTCCCGCGTGACGAGCTGCCGGTGGCGCGCGATCAGGTAACGCAGCACGGTGAGCTGCTGCGCGGTGAGGTCGAGCCGCCGCCCGTCGCGCGTGGCCACGAGCTGATCGAAATCGACCTCGATGCCGGCGAAGCGGACGCGCGGGATGCGCCGCTGCTCGGGCGCGAGCCGCCGCAGCACGGCCTCGATGCGCGCCAACAGCTCGGGGAAGGCGAACGGCTTCGCCACGTAGTCGTCGGCGCCGAAGCGGAGGCCGGCCACGCTGTTCAGCTCTCCGCCGCGGGCCGAGACCATGATGATGCCCAGCCGCGGCTGCGCGCGGCGGAGCTGCTCGCAGACCTCGAAGCCGCCCAGGCGCGGCAGCATGACGTCCAGCACCACGAGGTCGAACTCACGCTCGCTGGCGCGCGCGACGGCGGCCACGCCGTCCTCGGCCAGCGTGCAGGCGTAGCCCTCGCGCTCGAAGCTGGCCAGCATCGCGGCGGCCATCGCCGGCTCGTCCTCCACGATCAAGAGGTTGCGCATCATGAGTCCTCCAGCGGCAGTCGGATGGTGAACGTGCTCCCCTCCCCCACCCGGCTGTCCACGGCGACGGAGCCGCCATGCGCGTCGGCCACGCTCTTCACGATCGAGAGGCCAAGGCCGGTGCCTCGCACCTGGCCGACGCGCGGGTCGGCGGAGCGGAAGAAGCGCTCGAAGATGCGCACCTGGTCGTCGGGATCGATGCCGTAGCCGAAGTCGCGCACGGAGATGGCCGCGACGTTCGCCTGCTGGTCCACGCGCACTTCGATCCGCTTGCTGCCGTTCGCGTAGTGCGCGGCGTTCTCGATCAGATTGCGCAGCGCCTGGCGGATGGCTCCCTCGTCGACGGGGACGATGAGCGGCCCGCGGTCGCAGTCGACGTCGAGCTCGACGTCCGGCGGCGTGAGGTCGAGCGCGGTCTGGCGGACCAGCGCGCAGAGATCGACCGGCTTGCGGACGACCGGCTCGTTGAGCGTGCGGGAGAAGGTCAGGATCTTCTCCACCATGCGCGAGAGGCGCTCTCCCTCGGCCTCGATGAAGTTGCCGTAGCGCATCGTCTCCGAGCGGCGGTGCTCGCCGAGGCGGAGGAGGCGGCCGAAGAGGACGATGGAGGCCAGCGGCGTGCGCAGCTCGTGCGAGACGTTGGAGACGAAGGCCTCCTTCATCGCCGCCACGCGCGCCTCGCCGATGCTGGCCCGATAGGCGAGCAGCGCCGCGCCGAGGGCGATGGCGGCAACGAGGAGGTTCGCCGCGAGCGCGAGCCGGAAGGAGCGCTCGGCCAACTGCTCGGGCGTGACGGTGCGACTCTGCGCGGCGATGGTCCAGTCGCGGAAGACGTACTCGAACGTGTAGTGCACGTCGACCTGCTGCGGCTTTCCCTCCTGCGAGAGCCAGAGCGCGCGCCCGTTGCCGTCGCGGATGGCCATCACCGTCTCGCGCGCCCGCGCCGGCCCGACGGTGCGCACCAGGCGGGCCTGCGCCGCGGCGCCGACGAACTGCAGCGCCCAGCGGTTGTCGAGCACGAGGCCGGTCATGCCCAGCAGCGTGCCCCGCGCGTTGCGCACCGGGAAGTACATCGCCCGGTTGTTCGTGTCGCCCGAGTCGTCGAAGTAGAGCAGCGGCGTCCGGTCGAGCTCCGACGGCGGCAGCCACTGGGGCGGACGGGAGTGGATGACCGGCGCGCCGGCGCGGCTGACGAACGCGTGCCCATCGAAGACGAGCGTCTCGCCGGCCGGGTCCTTGATCATATCGATGAGGAAGAATTCGCGCGTGCCGTCGAAGCGGGTGCGGGCGAAGTGCTTCGCCAGCGCGGCGCGGTCGGTGAAGAGCTCCGGCGGGACGATCAGCGCGGCGCGGGCGCGCGGACGGTAGTATTCGGAGGTCAGATGCGCCAGCTCCTGGACGAGCTCGCGCAACGCGCTCCAGCGCGCCTTCGGCTCGGTCTCCCGGATGTCGCGCAAGGCCCGCCACTGGAGCCCGAGGAGCGTCGCCAGCGACACCATCAGCAGCGCCAGCGCCAGGGCCAGGGCCCAGCGGCGGGTCTTCATGGTTGTTGCAGTATGTACGGACGGCGGTCGCGCCGCGCCCTGCGGAGACGAGTCTGTCGCCGCTTCGTGACGGTTTACGGATACTTCTTTTCCAACTGCGCGAGCACCCACGTCCAGGCGCCGCCGAAGTAGTCGTACACGGCGTCCCAATCCTTCCCTTCGCGCCAGCCGAAGTGCGTCAGGCGGATGCGCGTGCGTCCGGCGCCGGCATCTTCGAGCTGCAGCAGGACGTACGTTCGCTCCTCGCGCAGCGGACCGAACTTCGTCGGCGCATTCCAACTGAAGAGCATCATCCGCTCCGGCTCGAGAGCGATGACCCGGTTCCCCTCCCCGCCCCGCCGCCCCGGCTGCTCCTCCGGATTGAAGTACATCTCGTAGGCGCCGCCCGGCCGCGCCTCGATCTTCGCCGCCGGGGTGAAGAAGCGCGCGCCGTCCGCCGTGGTCCACGCCTTCCACACCTCGGCGCGCGAGGCGCCGACCGTGACTTCGCGCTCCAGCCGGCGCGAGGAGTCGGCGAACAACGGTGCGGTCATCATCAGGATGAGTGCGAGTCTGCGCATGATTGGCGTCTCCTCTTACGCGGCCAGCGGCTTGCCGGTCTCCAGGAGCGTCTTGAGGCCGCTGATGATGTACGGCCAGCCGCCGCCCACCGCCTGATACGTGGCCGTCTCCTCGGCGAAGTCGTCGTGGGTCACGGTCAGCTTGCAGACGCCGTCGTTCCGCGGCTCGATCTCCCACGTCACGCGCGAGGGCGGGTCGTCCTTGGCTGCGGGGTTGTGAGTCATCTCGAAGGTGACGACGAGGCGCTGGTTGGGGACGACCTCGACGACGCGGCCGTCCAGCTCGTGGACGTCGCCGGTGCGGTAGACGATCGGCGAGCCGGGCTTCCAGTCGGTGTCGACGGCGGTACCGTAAAAGTACTTCTTCGTCTCCTCCGGGTCGGTGATGGCCTGCCAGAGGCGCTC
>DATEOX010000741.1:0-6080 GCA_035273585.1 Thermoanaerobaculia bacterium | reverse complement strand
TGATAGAACGCCACCGGCCACTGCACGGCGAGCACGAGGGCCATGGCCATCAACGCCTCGCGCACGTCCTGGGGCGGCAGCGTGCGCCCGTGCAGCCAGCGCGTGGCGAGGAGGCCGGCGCCGGCGAAGAGCAGCGCGCCGATCACGACGGCCATGGCCCAGTACGCGAGCTCCAGCGTCCGCACCAGGTCGCGCGCGTCGCCGGCCGACTCGGGGCGCACCGAAGCCTGCGCGACGTATCGGCTCACCGTCGGCGTGATGCCGAGGTCGAAGACCTGGAGCACGGCCTGGAGCAGGACCAGGAAGCCGATCAGGCCGTACGCCTCTGGGCCGAGGAGGCGGACGTAGACCGGGGTGAAGACGAGCTGGAGGAGAGCGGCCCAGCCGGTGCCGGCGAGGTTGGCCAGGAAGTTGGTGCGCATCCGGGTCACAATCTGCGATGCTACCGGCCGCGCCATCCGCATGCGTACTGTAACGGCCATCGTCGTCAACTACAACGGCGCGCAGTTCCTCCCCGAGGCACTCGACTCGCTGCTGCGCCAGACGCGCCGGCCGGAGGAGATCATCGTCGTCGACAACGCATCGACCGACGGCAGCGCTTCGCTGATCCGCAGCCGCTACCCGTCCGTCATCCTCATCGAGGCGCCGCAGAACCTCGGCTTCGCGGAGGGAAACAACCTCGCGGTGCAACGCGCCACGGGCGACTACCTGGCGCTGCTGAACAGCGACGCCGTCGCCGAGGAGCGCTGGATCGAGGATCTCGTGGCCACGCTGGAGCGCGAGCCGCGCGCGGCCGTCGCGGAGGGAAAGATCTATTACGCCGCGCCGCGGGACCGCATCGACCAGGCCGGCGCGCTCTTCAACAACCTCGGCAACTACTGGGGCCGCGGGCACAAGGAGACGGACGACCGCGGCGCATTCGATGAGCCGGCGGAGGTGGCGGGGGTGACCGCCTGCGCGATGGTCGTCCGCCGCGCGGCCTTGGCCGATGCGCCGCTCTTCGACGGCTCGCTCTTCATGTACGGCGAGGAGCTCGACCTCACGCTGCGCCTCCGCTCCGCCGGCTGGTCGGTGCTCTTCTCGCCGCGCGCCGTCGTCTGGCATGGCGGGATGCAGTCGCTGATCCGCGCGTCGGACCAGCCGTCGCTCTTCCAGCAGTTCCACGCGAACCGCAACCGGCTGAAGATCATCGCCCGCTACTACCCGCTCTGGCTGCTCGTGGCCAACCTGCCGTTCATCCTCCTCGGCGTGCTGTACTGGGACCTCGTGTTCCTGATGCGCGGCGGCCCGCGCTTCTTCGTTCGCGCCGTTGGCCAGCAGCTCGCGTTCATCGGCCGCGGCTTCGCGGCGCGCAAGCGGACCGTCGGCAAGGATGCGCGAGGCTGGCTGCCGTGGATGACGCGCCACTCGCTGCGCGGCCTGCTCGCTCAGAAACGGCGGATGGAGGCGTGACTTACAATCGCGCCGTGACCGCCCACGACGACGCGATGCGCCGCGATGCGGCCCGTTTCGGCGCCGCCGTCGCCGCACGCCTCCGCCGCGACGCCGACCGCCTGCGCAACGAGTGGCAGGGCTCCGGCCCCGTGCGGCACTTCATCGTCGATGACCTCCTGCCGCCGGACGAGACGCGCGCCCTCGCCGCGGCCGTGCCCCCCTCCTCGTCGCTGATGCTGAAGAAGTCGCTGCGCGAGCAGAAGCGCGTCGGCGTCGACGTCCGCCGTTACGACCCCATCATCGGCGCCGGACTCTTCGCCTTCCAACATCCGGAGGTCGTCGCCGCCGTCACGGCGATCACTGGCCTGGAGGCGATGGTCCCGGACCCGACGCTGTACGCATCCGGCATCTCCGTGATGGCCGACGGCGACTACCTCCGCCCCCACCTCGACAACTCGCACGACGGCGAGCAGCAGCTCTACCGCGTGATCAACCTCCTCTTCTACGTGTCGCCCGACTGGGACGCGCGCAACGGCGGCAACCTCGAGCTGTGGAACGAGGAGGTGCGCGAGGCGAAGGTCGTGGAGTGCCGCTTCAACCGCCTGGCGGTGATGGAGACGAACCGCCATAGCTGGCATTCCGTGCAGAAGGTGCGCGCCGCGCAGCCGCGCATCTGCTTCTCGAACTACTACTTCTCGCCGCGCTCGCCGGAGGGGGTGGCGTACCGCAACGTGACGTCCTTCCGCGGCCGCCCCGAGGAGCCGCTGGTGCGGGCGGCGCTGTGGATCGACCGGCACATGCTGAACGCGATCGGCCGCGCCCTGCCGTTCCTCCTCACGCGCAACAAACACCGCATGACGGATCGGCAGTGACGTTCTTCGCCGTCGTCGGCGCGTTCTTTTTCCTCGGGCATGAGCTGTCGACGCTGATGTGGCGGCGCTTCGCGCTGTCGGTGTGGGAGCGGATCACCTCCGGCGCGGTCCTCGGCTTCGCCGTGTGGATCGGCGTGACGTGGTCGCTGGCCATCGGGTTCCATCTGACGGATCGGGCGCTGATGGTGGCCGGCGCAATTGCCTTTCTGGGTGCGATCGCATGCATTCGGCGGCTCCCTCGCATCTCTCTAAACATCACCGCTGCGTCCATCATTGTCGCCATCCCGCTTCTCGCCTGGACGGCCTACCTCCTCTGGCGCGGCTACGTCGCGCCGCCCCTCGCGCCCGACGCGTTCACCTATCACCTGCCGCGCGCGCTGATGTTCGCCCGGCATCATGGGTACGAGCGCTTCGCCTTGCCGGACACGCGCGTGAACGGGCTGCCCGCCACCTACGAGCTGCTTCTCTCGACTTTCATGCTCCTGCAGCACTCCGACACGTACACGGAGTGGCTGAGCACCGCCGCGTACCTGCTCTTCCTCGCCGCAACGGCGGCGCTGGTCCGCCGCTGGTGGGGCGGCGGCACACATGTCGCCGTGGCCATGCTCGTCGTCGCCGCCGCGCCGGTGGTGCTGCTCCAGGGCGCCGCGCACAAGAACGACCTCCTCGCCTGCTGGTTCTTTCTCGCCGCGCTCGTCTTCCTCGGCCGCTGGCTGCGCGATGGCGAGCTGCCGGCGGCGGTCGTCTCTCTGATCGCGATCGCCTGTTCCACCGGCCTCAAGCCGCACGGCGCGATCCTCGGATTTCTCGCCGTCCCGCTGCTGATCTGGGGCGCCTATCGGCACGGCCGGCATCCGCGCCGCACGCACGTCGTCGCCGTCCTCCTGCTCGCCATCATCTGCGTACCGCTTTTCGGCGGCTGGCACTACCTCTACCCGCGCCTGCACGCCACGGCCGGCGTGCCCGCGGCGGAGACGCCGTTCTTCTACGGCATCTGGGAGCACCTCTGGCAGGTGCCGGTCCTGATGTGGCTCGCGCCGTTCTCGCCGTGGGACGAGCAGGTCTGGATCCCGTGGGACAGCGAGCCGTGGCTGTGGGAGCGCTATGACCAGTTCGCCTCGAACTTCGGCTGGCTCGTCTCCCTCCTCTTCCTCGCCTTGCCCCTGACCATGATGCTCGACCGGCGCGGCGAGCACGATCGCGAAGGCGTGCTCGAGCGCCGCGTGGTCACGATCGTCGGCCTGCTCCTCTTCGCGTCCGTGTTGCCGACGCGCTTCTTCCCCGCCGGCTATGTCTCGAGCTTCCCGCGCTACGCGCTGTACCTCGCGCCGCTCGTCGCCGGCTGGACCATCCCGCCGCTCCTCCGCCTGCTCCGCCGTTCGGACGCGCCGCGCGCGGAGCTCCTCATCCTGGTGCTCGCCGCAGCGATGTTCGTCGCTACCGCCATCCGCATCGCCGACCGCGACAAGTGGGCGCCGCTCGCCGTCATCCGCTGGGCGGCCGACCATCCCGGCACGCGCTGGCTGCCGACCTTTCCGCCGCGCGCGGCGTTCTACCTCGACGCCGTGGCCGGTCCGGACGACGCCATCGACGTCCATGGCGGCGACGACACCTGGATCTATCCGATGTACGGCGAGCGATTCGGACGCGACGTCCGCTTCATCAGCGATGTCTCGCAGATCCGGCCGGAGGCGAAGTGGGTGGTGGTCGACCGCGCCTTCAACGTCATCTGGCGCGACCCGCGCTTCACCCACATCCGCCAGTGGCACCGCTTCCTCGGGCGCGGCAGGGCAACCGAGGAGGACTGGCGCATCGTCCGCCAGCTCCGGGACGATCCGCGCTTCGAGCTCCGCTTCCTCGATGAGCGGACGGTGCAGGCCGTCTTCCGGCGCCGCTGATTCGTCAACGCGCGCCGGCGCGGATCTCCGCCTGAAGCTGCCGCTCGGTGTGCGTCAGCGTGCAGTTCGCCTGCATCTGCGCCCGGATCTTCTGCGCGACGTCCGGCGGAACAGGGACGGGCGGCCGGCGCACCTCGTACAGCCCGCGGAACCGCGTCGGCACCAGGCGGCCGTCGAGCAGCAACTGCTCCGAGCAGCGGCAGAGCTCAGGCAGGTGCTTGAGCCAGTTGCCGAAGTCGATGAAGCGCGTGGTCGTGTCGCGGCCGTCGACGATGGCGCACGGCGGCAGATCGCGCTCCGCGATCCGCGGCAGGTATGCGCGCGACTGGGGATGAGTGGCGATGTAGCCGATCGTCATCGGCACCAGGTCCATGGCCGAGTACCAGAAATAGGAGGAGTCGGGGGCCGCGATCGGGCTGGAGCTCGCCCCCACCCACACCGTCTCGCCCGGCCGTAGCGAGCGCTGCATGTACGAGACCGCCGCCCATCGCTCCATCATCGACGGCGGCCATGGATTGAGCGTGTAGACGAGGCCCGTGGCGGCGATGACCAACGACAGCGTGGCCAGGAGCGTCCCGAGAATGGAAGCGGCCGCTTCGCCGTCTCCGCGCCGTGCGAGCGCAGCGGCGGCGATCACGAGCAGCGGCAGCCAGACGATTCCGGCAACGAATTTCGCCGCGGCGATGGCCGGCGTGTCGTCGCCCAGCCGGCTGACGAGATCGGATGCCGCAAGCCAGAGGGCCAGCACGGCGGCGAAGCCGGCCGCCGGCAGCCAGCGCCACGGCCGCGCGTCGAAGTACCGCCGCGCCACATCCATGGCGATGCCGGCGATCGCGCCGTACACCACGGCCAGCGTGAAGGCCCACATCAGGTAGTACTGCGGCCAGAGCCGCGGCCAGGTGTAGAGGAAGCGCAACTCCAGGAATGCGGTGCAGGCGAGGAGGAGCGCCGCGAGCGCCTGCCGCTTGCCGGCCGCCCGCCGCATCAGGAGCAGCAGCGCGACGATGCCGACGACCGGCCAGACGCCACGGAAGTGCTCGGACGTGTAATAGAACGCGTCGCGCCCCTTGAACGCCATCCACACCCAGAGGTTCGTGCGGAAGGCCTCCATGTTCGCGGACTTCAGCAGGAAGTTGAAGTAGACGTAGTCGCGCAGCGTCGTGGCGCGGGTGAGCAGGAAGACCAGGATGCCGAGCATGGCCACGCCGGGGAGGAACGCGGCGGCGAGCCTCAGCGGCCGCCGGACGACGTTGCGCAAATAGAAGATACCGAGGACGAACGACTCGAGCGGCCACTTCGGGTTCCAGATCTGCGAGGCGGCCACGAGCGCGATGCCGATGCCCGACCGCAGCGGGCCGCCGTCATCCCAGAGGATGAGCACCGCGCCGAGCCAGAAGAGAAAGAGCGCCGGCGCGTCGGCGCGCATCTCCAGGAGGCCGCGCGTCCACGTCGCGTCCGAGCCGAGGAGGACGCAGAAGGTCATGAGACCGGCGATCGGATGGCGCGCCGCCCGCCAGGCGAGAAGCGCGGCACAGGAGGCGGCGAGCGTGCCGATGATCGACATCACGATCCGTCCGCGTGCGGCCCACAGCGGCACATCGAGCAGCGGGAACGCAGCGTTCGTGTGCGTGGGGCGGAGGACGTTCAGCAGTTGATAGAGGTACGGCGGATGGTCCTCCATGAAGTCGCGGTAGAGCTGCTTCCCCTGGGACAGGAGCCAGCTCGCGTGGAGGTACTCCCCCTCGTCGTGGTCGAGCGGCCGCGGCAGTTGCACGGATATGGCGGCGACGTGCAACGCGAGGACGATCGCCAGCGCGCCGGCGGCGGCAACCCACGGGGCGCGTCGGAGGAGGCGCTGCGCCGTGGCAGCGAGCTC
>DATEOX010000740.1:0-14029 GCA_035273585.1 Thermoanaerobaculia bacterium | reverse complement strand
GGTGGGGCGGGCTCCGGCGTCGGCGGCTCCTCGATGGGAGGGACGGGCAACGGCTCCGGCTCGCGGACGGGCTCCGGCTCCGGCACGGGAACCGGTTCGGGCTCAGGCCGCGGCTCCGGCACGACCTCGGGCGGCGGAGGGGCGGGCTCTTCCTGGGCCGTCGTCCGGCCGCGCTCCATCTGCACGCGCAGCTCGGTGACGCGCCGGCCGAGCATGTCGATCGTGGCCCGGAGCGTGCCGATCTCGGCGTCGAGCCGCGACGCGCGCCGGCTCGCGCTCGCGGCGATGAAGATGGCCACGACGACGAGGACGAACAGGAAGAATGCGAGGCACCCGAATTCCATCTGGACGGTCCGACAAGGATACGCCCGAAACGAAACGGCCCGCCTCCGGGTGGGAGGCGGGCCGTTTCACGAAGAGTGGCGTGAGAATCAGACCGGTCGTTTGCGGCTGGCGAGGATCGACTCGCGTCCGGTCAGGTAGAGCAGTACCACCAGAATGACGAACGGGATCAGGGCCAGGACGTCGGCGTTGGGCCCGCCGAAGAACGGGTTGCTCTCGGAGAGCGCGGCGATCTTGTCGTTGAACGGCCCGATGGCTGATACGCCGGCCATGAACGCGATGATGATGCCGGCGATGGCGCCGCCGGCGATGTAGCCGGACGCCATCAGCACGCCCGGGCTCTTGTCCCCTTCGGCCGTCAACTGCTCTTCCGTCAGGTTGCGGCCCCTGAACTTCACGCCGCCGATCCAGCGGTCGACGAGCCAGCGGATCATGCCGCCGATGAAGATCGGCGAGGAGGACGACAGCGGCAGGTAGACGCCGACGGCGAAGGCCAGCGACGGGATGCCCGACATCTCCAGGACGATGGCGATCATCGCCCCGAGGAGCACCAGACCCCAGGGCAGCTTGCCGCCCAGGATGCCCTTGATGATGTACGACATCAGGGTCGCCTTGGGGGCGTCGAACTTCCGGATCGTCTGGCCGTTGGGGAGCTTGTTGATCGTGCCGTTGATGCCGGGATCGACGAAGTAGACCGGGTGCCCGGTGTCGTCCACGAGGTACTTCTCGGCGTTGCCGCCCGCGGCATCCTGGCGGTGCCACACCCAGTACTCCTTCGTGTCCGCGGCGCCGGTGACCATCGCCCCCTCCGGCCGCTCACGCGTGTGGAGCGTCCGGACGTCGACCGTCTCGCCGGGCTGCACGTTGCCGGCGTGGATGCCTTCCGGCATGGTCGCGCCGACCGGCACGTTGACCGTCGCCGAGCCGTTCAGCTTCAGCAGGATCGGTCCGAGGACCAGCGCCGAGGCGAGGGCGCCGATGAGGATGGCGATCTGCTGGTTCTTCGGCGTCGCGCCGACGAGGTAGCCGGTCTTGAGGTCCTGCGAGGTGGTGCCGCCGTTCGACGAGGCGATGCAGACGATGGCCCCGATCGAGAGCGCCGTCACGAAGTAGTTCGAGCCGGTCCAGCCGAGGACGACGAAGATGAGGCAGGTCAGGAGCAGCGTCGCCACCGTCATGCCCGAGATCGGGTTCGAGGAGGAGCCGATCTCGCCCGTGAGGCGCGACGACACGGTCACAAAGAGGAAGCCGAAGATGATGATCAGGATGGCCGCGGCGATGCGCTCGGCGATTCCCGTGCCGCCCACGTACAGCGGGTTGGCGAAGGCGATGACCAGGAGGAGGGCGATGATGCCGATGAGCACGACCTTCATGGAGAGGTCGCGGTCCGTGCGCGGCACCGCGGCGCGCGTCTCGGCTTTCGTCCCCCTGAAGTCGGCCAGGCCGCCCTTGAGTCCGTGCCAGATGATGGGCAGGGAGCGCATCACGCTGATGATGCCCCCCGCGGCCACCGCGCCCGCGCCGATGTAGAGAATGTACGCGTTGCGGATCCCGCCCGGCGACATGTCCTGAATCAGCGTCGTCCCCGGCGGAATCGGGCCGGTGGCGAACGAGCCGAAGTACTTGATCATGGGGATGAGCACCAGGTACGCCAGCACGCCGCCGGCGCACATGATGGAGGCGATGCGCGGGCCGATGATGTAGCCGACGCCGAGGAGCTCCGGAGAGATCTCGGCCGAGATCGAGGCCGCCGTGAACGGCGGGCCGAAGACTTTCTCCGGCGTGTCCCGCCAGCCGCGGAAGGCGACCATCACGGTCTTGTACAGGACGCCGATGCCGAAGCCGGTGAAGATCGTCTTGGCGCTCGTCTCGGCGCCGCCCAGCGCTTCCTGCTCGCGCTTGGCCGCGTCCGACGCGGCGGCCATCGACTCCGCGCTCGCCCCCGCCTTCAGCACCTCGGCACAGGCGGTGCCTTCCGGGTACTTGAGGATGCCGTGCTGGGCGACGATGAGCGCCCGCCGCAGGGGGATCATCATCAGGATGCCGATCAGGCCGCCGAGGACGGCCACGAGCATCACGCGCGTGATCTCCAGGTCGAAGCCGAGGATCAGGATGGCCGGCATCGTGACGCCGACGCCGAACGCGATCGACTCGCCGGCCGAGCCGGCCGTCTGCACGATGTTGTTCTCCAGGATGGTGGCGTTGCGGGCGCCCATCGCGGAGAGGAGGCGGAAGAAGGTGATGGAGATGACGGCCACCGGGATCGATGCGCTGACGGTGAGGCCGACCTTGAGCACGAGGTAGAGGGAGGAGGCGCCGAAGATGATGCCCAGGACCGTGCCGACGATGGTGGGCAGCACGGTGAGCTCGCGCAGGTTCCGCTCGGGCGGGATGTAGGGAGTGAAGTCGGAAGGCGAGTCGTCCGCCAGTCCGATGCGGTCCGGGTATTCCTGTGCTGGGACGCTACTCATGCATTTCTCTCCTGACGTGCCTGCTATGAAGCCGGCGCATGCATTGGGTGGGCCATTGTAGGCCCATGTGTCGCGAGCGGCGAGCGGGCTGGGGCGAGCGGCGCCGCCCGCGTGGCGAACTGCTTCGGCGAGCGGGCGTCCCGCCCGCCAGCCGCCGGACGTCCCCGTCCGGCGGACAACTCCGGCGTTTTCCTCGTCAAGCGCTGAAAACGCCCGCTGGCGTTGCAATCCATTGCTGCGGAAAACCGGCGCAGCCATGTGCAAAAGCGCTTCATCCGCCTCGCTGAATTCATGCAGAGGCGAGTGCACACGATCTTGGGTAACAGCGGAAAACTTCGTAGCCATGCGATGCACTGAAAACCGTCAACGTTGAAATCGCGGATTCATGCGAACGGATGCTGTGGATAAGCCCTGCGGATGCTGCGGATTTGGTGCGCGCGTAAAAACCGACCCGAGAATCGGCGGCTCGGAGGTTTCTATGACCGATCTCGAACGATCGTTCAGCCGCTACACGCCGCGGACGGGGCCGATGAGCGCTCTTACGCCACCGCTTCCGCCGCTCGCGACAGGTACCGCCCCGTCACCGACCGCGGATGGGCGGCGATCTCCTCCGGCGTCCCCGTCGCCACCACCTCCCCGCCTCCGTCGCCCCCTTCGGGGCCGAGGTCGATGACGTGGTCGGCGGCCTCGATGAGCTGCGTGTTGTGCTCGATCACCAGGACGGAGTTGCCGCGGTCGATGAGGTCGCGGAAGGTCTTGATGAGCTGCCCGACGTCGGTCCAATGCAGGCCGGTGGTCGGCTCGTCGAAGAGGAAGAGGCGGCCCTGTTCGCCCCGCGCGTTCTCCGCCAGGAACGAGGCGAGCTTGAGGCGCTGGGCCTCGCCCCCGGAGAGGGAGTCGGTCGACTGGCCGAGGCGGAGATAGCCGAGGCCGACGTCGCGCAGCGCGGAAAGGCGCTTGAGCACGGCGCGCCGGTCGACGAAGAACTTCATCGCCTCCTCGACGGTCAGGGCGAGGATCTGGTTCACGTCCTTCCCCTTGTACTGCACCTTCATCACCTGGTCGCCGAAGCGCTTGCCGCCGCACTTCTCGCACACCACTTCCACGTCGGCCAGGAACTGCATGTCGATCTTCACCGTTCCGGCGCCCTCGCACGTCTCGCAACGGCCGCCGACGGTGTTGAAGGAGAACATGCCGGCCGTGACGCCGTTCAGCTTCGCGCCCGTCGTGTCGGCCAGCAGCTTCCGGATCTCGTCCCACGCCTTCGTGTAGGTCGCCGGGTTCGAGCGGGTGGAGCGGCCGATGGGCGACTGATCGACGAACTGCATGTCGTAGATCTTGTCCGTCCCTTCCAGCCTGGCGGTGCCGGCATCGAGGCCTGTCACGCCGCGGAAGTCTTTCTGGTAGCGATTGAAGAGGCAGTTGCGGATGAGCGTCGACTTGCCCGAGCCGGAGACTCCCGTCACCGCCACGAGCTTCCCCAGCGGGATGTCGACGTCGACGCCTTTGAGGTTGTGCTCGCGCGCGCCGCGGATGCGGATCATGCCCGCGTCGTCGCGAGATCCCTCTCCCCGCGCGGCGGGGAGAGGGTGCGGCGAAGCCGCGGGTGAGGGGCCCGCGTAGAGCACCTCGCCGCCGAGCTCCCCCGCGCCCGGCCCCATCTCCACCGTCCAGTCCGCGCCGGCGATGATGGTCGGGTCGTGCTCGACCACGACCACCGTATTGCCGGCGTTCTTCAGTCTGCGCAGCACGGCCAGGAGGCGCTCGCTGTCCCGCGCGTGGAGGCCGACCGTTGGCTCGTCGATGACGTACATCGTCTCCGTCAGCGAGCTGCCGAGGGCCGCGGCGAGGTTGATGCGCTGCGACTCGCCGCCGGAAAGCGTGCGCGTCTGGCGGTCGAGGGTCAGGTATGAGAGGCCCACCTCATCGAGATAGACCAGCCGGTTGACGATTTCCCGCCGCAGGTGGCCGGCCAGCGCCTCCTCCGACTTCGATATCGGCAGCAGCTCCCAGAAGCGGCGCGCCGTCCGGACGTTCATGGCGAAGAGGTCGCTGATGGCCAGATCGCGGAACTTCACGTTCGTGGCGGCCATCTTCAGCCGTGAGCCGTGACACTGCGGGCACGGCTCGTAGCTGCGGTACTTGGCCAGCTTCACCCGCACGTGGATCTTGTACTTTTTCGTCTCCAGCCACTCGAAGAAGCCCTTGATGCCGTACCACTTGCCGCGCCCGTCGTGCAGCAGCTCCCACTGCGCGGGCGTGAGGTCGCGGATCGGCACGTCGAGCGGCAGGCCGTACTTTTTCGACGCCTTCTCCAGGTCTTCGTAGCAGTCCTCGTAGCCGGCCGAGTTCCACGGCGCGATCGGCTGCTCGTCCAGGCGCAGGTCGCGGTTCGGGATGACCTTCTCCAGGTCGATGCCGATGATCCGCCCGTAGCCTTGGCAGTTCGTGCAGGCGCCGAGCGGCGAGTTGAAGGAGAAGAGATGCGGCGTCGGCTCCGGGAACTCGTTGCCGCACTTGTTGCACGAGAACCGCGACGTGAAGCGGTGACTCACCCAGCCCGCTTCGGACTCCTCCAGGAGGTTCACGTTCCCCTTCGCGATCTCGAACGCCTGCTCGATGGCCTCCGTGATCTGCGAGAGCCGCTCGCCGTCCACGCGCAGCCGGGTGATCACGAGCTCCAGCGAGGTGAAGCCGGCCGTGTCGTGCTCCTTGAGGTCGACCACTTCATGGTTGATCCACGCCCGGAAGTAGCCGGCCTTGATCAACTGCTCGAGCACGATGCCGCGCGTCTCTTCGTTGAAGAAGACCGGGGCGAGGACGACCAGCCGCTTGCCGGTCAGCGACGAGGCGATCTCGCTCGTGATCGATTCCGGCGTCTCGCGGCGCACCTTGACCGCGCAGTCGGGGCACCACGTCTCGCCGCAGTAGGTCATGAAGAGACGGATGTGATCCGCCAGCTCTGTGGCGGTCGCGACCGTGGAGCGGGCGTTCTTCACCGAGTTCTTCTGTTCGATGGCGATGGCCGGCAGGATGCCGTCGATCTCGTCGACGTCCGGCCGGTCGATCCGCTCCAGGAACTGCCGCACATACGTCGACATCGACTCGACGAACCGCCGCTGCCCCTCGGCGTACAACGTATTGAATGCCAGCGACGACTTCCCCGATCCCGACGGCCCGGTGATGACCGTCAGTTGCCGCTGGGGAATCTCGACCGTTGCGTTCTTGAGGTTGTTCGTCCGCGCGCCGCGGATGGTGATGGTGCGTGCAGGCATGTCGGAGTGAGAACGAATCCGCCGGGCGCTCTCATCCCAATCAGTTCACGATCTTTGCGAGCGCCTGCTTCGCTTTGACGGCTCGCTGGTACCGGCTGTCCCGCTCTCCCCACGGCACGAACGCGTCCGGCACGATGCCGGTCACTTCGTTCGTGCCGTCGGCCCGCAGCCGGGCGCAGTCCGGCAGACGGACGCTGCCGCCGGAATTACGCAGCGTGGCGTCGATGCCGCCGTTCGTGTGCCCGCAGCCGGAGCCGTAGGTGGGCAGCCCGACCAGCGTCGCGGCGTGGTTGTCCTGCAGCATGGCCGCAAAGTACTCGGCCGCCGACGCGGTGCCGCCGTCGACGAGCACATACAGCGGCAGCCGGTTGACGCCCTCCCGATAACGGTAAAGCGCCGGCAGGAACAGGACTCCCTGCGACTGCAGCCCGGCGAACGCACCGGGCTTTGCGTACGCCACGACGCCGGACGTCCGCAATGGCTCGCGGGCGAGCGCCTGGCAATCCGGCGCCGCATTGGTCCACACGGCGCTGCGTTCGCACGGCTTCTCCGCCTCCGCGATGGCCCGCCGCAGCGTGGCCGCCGCCTCGGCAAGGAGCGCCCACGGCTCGCGGCCGGCTTCCTGATCCGCTTCGACGTCCGCCAGCCGTTCCTTCAACTGGCGGACCCAATGCGGATGGCGGAGGAAGGCCAGGCGCGGGGAGCGGAGCGGCTTTGGTGTCAGCACGCGCGCGGCCGGCTCGACCCAGTTCGACCCGCCGCCGTTGCCGGTGAGGTCGACCACGATGAGCTTCGCGCCGGCGCGGACGAGCGATTCGACCCGCCGCTCGAGCGCGGCGGTGAGCAGGTCCGCCACCTGCCGCTCCACGACGGTGTCGCACTGATCGTCGCACGGTGCGTGATCGTCCATGCGGAGGGTCTTTTGCGCGGCGGAGCAGAGCTGGGGATGCATCCGCTCGCTGAACAGGGTGATGCGCAACACGCCCGCCGTCCGCTTGCCCGGCAGGCGGAGCAGGCCGCCCGGGAACTGCGCGTCGGGCATGGTCTCGAAGTCGCCGCCGAGGCGCGCGAAATCGATCCCGCCCGCCGGCCGCCCCGCATAGCCGAGTCGCTCGCAAAGCGGGCGGTCGTCGCTTGCAGCGGGAGCAGCCGGTGCGGCCGCGTTCCACTTGATGAATGCGTGGCCGTCGCCGAACGCGGCCATGAATCCGTCGATCGCGGCCCGCGCTTCCTCATCGTCCTTCGCCTGCCGCAGGCGATCCTCGGTGCGCGTCTTCAGCGCCGCGAGGTCGATCTTCCGGTCGTCGATGGCCGAGTCGAGGTTCGCGTAATGCGAGGAGATCTCGGCCAGCAACTGGTGGAAGTCCTCCAGCCAGGCGTCGTGCGAGAGTGCGAGGAGCAGGATGAGCGTGGCCCGCATGCGTTCGAGACGCGCCTGTCCGCAGATGCGTTAGATGCGGATGCCGTGGCGCTGGTACAGGTTGTAGTCCCCCAGCCTCCCGCGCAGCTTCTCCACCACGTCGGCCGGCAGGCGCGCCTCCGCCGCGGCGACGTTCAGCTCCACCTGCCGCGCGTTCTTCGCTCCGGGGATCGTGGTCGAGACCGCATCGTTTGCCAACACGAACCGTAGCGCTCCCTCGGCCAGACTGCGCGTCGTGCCGCCGATGATCGCCTTCGCCTCGTCGACGCGGGCGATCGCTTCCTCCAGCCGCTTCGGGGTGAGGAAGTTCTGGCGGACGTCATCCTGGGCGAAGACCGTGTCCTGGCGGAACTTGCCGGTGAGCAGGCCGGAGGCGAGCGGCACGCGGGCGATGATCCCGTAGCCGTGCTCCCTGGCCGCCGCGAAGAGATCCTTCTCCGGCGCCTGGTTGAGCGCGTTGTAGAGCACCTGCAGCGTGTAGCCCCAGCCGCGGCGGACGATCTCCACCCCTTCCTCCGGCGTGGTGATGGAAACGCCCCAGTAGCGGATCTTGCCCAGCTCCTGCAGGCGCTCCATCGCTTCCTGCACCTCCTCGCGGCGGAGATCGTCGAGGGCCGGGTTGTGGAGCTGGTAGAGGTCGATGTAGTCCGTGCGCAGGCGGCGGAGGGAGCCGTCGACGGCGTGGAAGACATGCTCCTTGGAGAAGTCCTTCTGCAGGCCGGCCGGGCCGCGCACGACGCCGACCTTGGTGGCGATCACGACGTCCTGCCGCTTGCGCGAGAGCACGATGCCGAGGAGCGACTCGCTGCGCCCGAAGCCGTAGGAATCGGCCGTGTCGAAGAAGGTGACGCCGAGGTCGCGCGCGCGGCGGATGGCGGCCAGCGACTCGTCATCGTTCGTGCGGCCCCACCCGAACGGCACGCCTGATGCTTCCGCAGGACCTCCGATGGCCCAGGCGCCGAAACCGATCTCACTGACTTTGATGCCGGTCGAACCGAGCTCGCGGAAAAGCATGCGTCGGGACGGATTGTAGCTGGAGTCCGTGCCCGCCTACAGCCGCACCTGCCGCACTTCCTCGATCGCATTGAAGAAGCGCAGCACCTGCATGGTGTCGGCGTCGAGCGGCGAGTCGACGGTGATGATGGCCATGGCCTTGCCACCGCTCCCGCGCCGGGCGAGGTTGTACTCGGCGATGTTGATCTCCCGCTCGCCGAGGATCGTGCCCACTTTGCCGACCACGCCGGGGACGTCCTTGTTGATGATGTAGACGAGGTAGCCGTCCGGGTTGAACTCCACCCGAAAGTTGTTGATCGAGACGATGCGCTGGTTCTTCTCGCTGAAGAGCGTCCCGGAGACGCAGATTTCCTCCCGGCCGCTGGAGGCGCGGAAGGTGATGAGGTTGTTGTAGTCGAGCGGCATCGGGTAGGCCGTTGCGCCGATGGCGATGCCGCGCTGCTGGGCCACCTGCTCCGCGTTCACGAAGTTCACCGACTCGGCCATGTGCGGCGTGAGCAGCCCCTTCAGCGCGGCCACGGAGAGGATCTTCGTCAGCCGCTCCTCGATGCCCCACAGCTCGATGGCGGCGCGCGTCACCGGGCCGTTCATGAGCTGCGCGGCGAAGTGGCCGAGCTTTTCCGAAAGGCTGATGAGAGGCGCGGCATCGACGTCCGACAGCCCCTCGAACGGCAGGTTCACGGCGGAGACGAAGATCGAGCCGCGCAGGGCCTGGATGACCATCTCCGAGGTCTGCACCGCCACGCGGTCCTGGGCCTCGATCGTGTTCGCCCCGATGTGCGGCGAGAGGATGATGTTCTTCGCCTTCACCAGCGGGTGGTCCTTCCCCGGCGGCTCCTGGACGTACACGTCGACCGCGGCGCCGGCGACCTTGCCGCTCTCCAGCGCGTCGGCCAGCGCCTGCTCTTCGTAGATACCGCCGCGGGCGATGTTCAGCACCACGACGCCGTCCTTCATCTTCGCGAACTCCGTGGCTTTGATCATGCCGCGCGTCTCGTCCGTCAGCGGCGTGTGTACGGTGATGACGTCCGCCCGCGCCAGCAGCGCATCGAGCGTCACCATCTCCGCGTTCACCTTTTCCCCGACGGTAGGCGAGATGAACGGGTCGTAGGCGATCACGGTCATGCCGAAGGCGCGGGCGCGTACGGCGATGCGCGTGCCGATGCGCCCCAGGCCGATGATGCCCAGCGTCTTCTCGTGCAGCTCCATCCCCATGAACTTCGAGCGCACCCACTCCCCGCGCTTCACGCTCGCATGCGCCTCGGGGATGTTCCGGCAGAGCGCGAGGAGCATGGCCATGGTGTGCTCGGTGGCGGACATGATGTTCGCCGTCGGCGCGTTGATGACCAGCACGCCCCGCCGCGTGCAGGCGTCGACGTCGACGTTGTCCAGCCCCACGCCCGCCCGCCCCACGATCTTCAGCCGGTCTCCGGCGTTCACCAGCTCTTCGGTGACTGCCGTGCCGCTGCGCGTGATGAGCGCGTCGGACTCGCGCACGGCCTGCAGCAGCTGTTCGCCCTTCAGCCCCGGGCGGTAGTCCAGCTCGATGTCATCCGCCGCGCGGAGGATGGCCAGGCCGGAGTCGGCGATGGAGTCGGTGACGAGGACGCGCTTCATGGCTCTCCCATGTCATCCTGAGCTGCGAAGACAGCGAAGGATCCGTACCGCAAGATCGGTACGGATCCTTCGGCGTCTTTGCGCCTCAGGATGACACCTTTCATGCGCCGGCCACCTCGCCCAGCTCGTCGAGCATCGCGGCCAGCGAGGCCACCGGGATGTCGCCCATGTGCCCGATGCGGAAGGTGGTGTCCTTCCACTCGCCGTAGCCGCCGCCGAGGGCGTAGCCGCGCTTCTTCATCTCCGCGCGGATGAGGTCCGGCGGCTTTACCGGCGCGAGCGCAGTCACGGCGGCCGAGGCGTGCTCGCGGTCGGCGGCGACTTTCGCGTACGTCGCGGTGCGGGCGATGGTCAGGTCACGCATCTCGCGGTGCCGGGCGAAGCGGACGGGGAGCGTCTCCTCACGCAGGATGTGCCGGAGCTGCGCGGCGAGGGCGTACATGTGCGGGATGGACGGCGTGGACGGCACGCTGTCCTCGTCTGCTTTCGATTTGTAGGAGAGGAAATCAAAGTAGGTGCCGCGGTAGGGATGCTTCTTCGCCCGCTCCAGCGCCGCGGGGGAGACCGCCGCGACGGTGATGCCCGGCGGCAGGGCTACGCCTTTCTGCACGCTGGCCAGGCAGACGTCAAGCTGCCAATCATCGAAGGCGACCGGGATGCCGGCCAGCGACGAGACGGCGTCGACGAGGACGAGCGCGCCGGGCGCCTCTTCGCGCACGACGGCTGCGAGCGCGGCGACGTCGTTCGTCACGCCGGTGGAGGTTTCGTTGTGGGTGAGGGTCACGGCGTCGTAATGCGCGCGGCGCGAGGCGAGATGGTCGGCCAGCGCGTCCGGATCGACGGCGTGGCCCCAGCCGGCATCGAGGCGGTCGACCTCGTAGCCGAGGGACTGGGCGATGGCGAACCAGCGCTCGGAGAAGGCGCCGCAGGTCGTGACCAGCACCCGCCGGGCGACGCAGTTCTCCAGCGCCGCCTGCATCACGCCCGTGCCGGAGGCGGTGACTACGAACGTGTCGCCGCGCGTGGCGAAGAGCTCGCGCAGGTCCATGCGGATGGAGTGGAACAGCTCGCGGAACTCCGGGCTGCGGTGGCCCATCATCGGACGGGTGAGCTCCTGGAGCAGCTCGGGGCGCACCCAGGTGGGGCCGGGGATGAAGAATTTGCACTCGGTCATGTCAGCAGGTGAGGCAATGCGTCGGCCAACCTCTCCACATACAGGTCGGCATTCTCCTTCACGCGCTCCCGCCGCGCCACCCCTCCGAAGCCGATGAAGAGGTCGACGGCCGGCTTCGCCTCGAGGTCGCTGACGCCGTCGCCGACGAACGCCGCCTTCCCGTGCGACCGCGCTCGCACATCGCGCACCACCAGCTCCTTGCCGCCCGGTTTCGCCAGAAACGAGCGCCGGTCGAAGTCGCGATACTCGTTCCCATCGAACTGCAGCCGCACCGCGTGCACCGCTCTTTCCAGGATCCCGAGATGCTCGGCCAGCGGCACGATTGCCTGCGCGATGCCAGCGGTGACGAGGTGCACCTGCGCTCCCGCCTCGCGCAAGGTGCGCACGACGTCGTACGCGCCGATGGTGAGCGAGTCGATGTACGTCGCGCCGAGCTGCTCCACCGCCGCGCGCGTGGGGCGGATCAGCTCCAGCCGCCGCGCATACACCTGATCGAGCGGCACCTCGCCGTTCATGGCCCGCTCCGTGAGCGCGGCGATCTCCGGGTTGCCGCCGGCCAGCACGTCGATGCCCTCGATGGTGACGAGCGTCGAGTCGACGTCGAAGAAGACCAGGCGGTAGCGCGCGCCCCTCACCCGGTGCTCCGCGCCACCCTCTCCCCGCAAGCGGGGCGAGGGTTCTTCGTGAAGAGCCGCGCGCTCATGACGCCGCCACGATCTTCACCAAATCGGCGAACCGGTCGAGGTAGTGATCGGGATGCGACGCATGCAACTGCTCCACGGACGACGACCCGGTGGCCACCACCGCCACATCCATCCCGCTGTTGCGCGCCGCGCGGACGTCGATCGGCATGTCGCCCACGAACAGCGCGTCCGCCGGCGCGCACTGAGTCGCCTCCAACGTGTGCAGCACGTGCCGCGCATCCGGCTTACGCGCGCCAGCCACATCCGGCCCGATGATGGCCCGAAAGTACGGCGCGAGCTGCAGGAACTCCAGGATCTTGCGCGAGAAGGAGGTCGGCTTGTTCGTGCAGACGGCCATGGCCACGCCGCGCGCGGCGAGCTCCTCCAGCGTCGCCTCGACGTCCGCCAGCACCTTCGACTCCCGGCAGCAGATCTCGTCGTAGCGCGACTCGAACGCGTCCTGCACGCTGCGCGGCACGTCGCTCCGCTCGAACGCGCGCTGGAGCAGCTTCTCCAGCCCGTCGCCGACGAACTCCCGGATGCGCACCGCGCTCAGCTCGTGCAGCCCATGCTCGCGCCGCGCATAGTTCACCGCCTCGGCCAGCGCCGCGTAAGAGTCGACGAGCGTGCCGTCGAGATCGAACAACACGGCGCGGTATCGGAGCTCCGGGGTCATGGGGGCAAGATTCTAGCCTCGTCCACGGTAAACCGCGGCCAGTCGTCCACATCCTTGAAGCCCTCGATGAGCACCACGTCGGTATCGAACTGCTCCAGCAGCTCGCGCGGCTGTTCGAATGTGATGCGCGACGTCTTGCCGCCGCGGAAGATCACCGCCTCGCGCTCGCCGGCGAGGATCACCTGCTCGGCGCCCGCCTCGCGGAAGAGGCGCGTGTCGCCGCGATCTTCCTCGTTCAGCGGATGATGGGTGTGCTTGATCGCTCCGACCCGCTCGCCGCGCGCGACATACGCGCGGATCAGGCCGGCAATCATCGTGGTTTTGCCACTTCGTGACGGACCGATGATGGCCATGACACGCATCGCCGCTATCCTGACACGCTGATGTCCCGCTTTCCCTTCGCCGCCCTGCTCCTCCTCCTCGCCGCCACCGCTGGCGCCGCCGACCTGCGGGACGTCAAACAGTCCGAGCGCCTCGCCGCCGCCTTCCCCGCCGCGGCGAAGCTGCGCCTGATGAACGTCTGGGCCACATGGTGTGTGCCGTGTGTCCAGGAGATGCCCGAGCTGCGCGCCATCGACGAGGCCTTCGGCCCCGAGCTGGCCATCCTCGGCGTCTCGCTGGACGACATGATCCCCGGCGCGAAGCGGGAGAAGGTCGTCTCGTTTCTCGACAAGCAGCGCATCGTCTACCCCAACATCTACTACACCGGCAACGCCGACGACCTCGGCGACCGCATCAAGTTCGACGGCGAGATCCCCATCACCATCGTCTACGACCGCAACGGCCGCGAGCTGTGGCGGCGGCAGGGACTCATCGACCGCAAACAAACCATCGCGGAGCTGCGCAAGCTCCTCAGGAGAAATCAATGATGAAGAAGCTGCTCGTGCTCGCCAGCCTCATGACCATCGCCCTCGCGTGCTACGCCGCCGACGAGCTCGCGGTCGGCGCCAAGGCGCCGGCGTTCTCGCTCGTCAACGCCATGGACGGCCGGACCGTCGCCTTCAGGCCCGGCGACGGGAAGCTGTCGGTCGTCGTCTTCACCTGCAACGGCTGCCCGTACGCGAAGGCCTTCGAGCCGCGCATCGTGGAGCTGGCCAGGCAGTACCAGGCGAAGGGCGTCGCGTTCTACGCCGTGAACCCGAACGACGAGGCGAAGTACCCGGTCGAGACGCTCGATGAGATGAAGACCCGCTCGTATCCGTTCCCGTACCTGAAGGACGCCAACAGCGCCACCGCCCGCGCGTACGGCGCGCGCGTGACGCCGCACATCTTCGTCGTGGACAAGACCGGGACGGTGCGCTATCGCGGCTACGTCGACGACAGCGCGAAGCCGGAGGAGCGGAAGACGACCGGCCTG
>DATEOX010000739.1:0-3242 GCA_035273585.1 Thermoanaerobaculia bacterium | reverse complement strand
AACACGAGGGGGAGTGAGCCGTAGCGCATGTCGCGCGAGATCATATCGTTATGATGCGCGCATGGAATTGGCCGTCGACGTGCGTGGCGTCTCGCGGCGGTACGGCCGGCGGTGGGCGCTGGCGGACGTGTCGTTCTCGGTGCCCGCCGGCGCCGTGGCCATGATCGCCGGCCCGAACGGCTCGGGCAAGTCGACCCTGCTGCGCATCCTGGCCACGGCCATCCGTCCGGACCTCGGCATGGCGCTCGTCGCCGGCTTCGATGTGGCCAGGGAGCGGGAGGATGTGCGGCGGGTGACCGCGCTGCTCAGCCACTACTCGTATCTATATGAGGCCCTGACGGGGCGGGAGAACCTGGGGATCACGGCGAGCGGGCCTTCCGCCCGGTTTGCGGACGGGACGTCCGCGCTCCAGCGCGTCGGCCTCTCCGCAAGAGCCGACGATCCCGTGTCGACGTATTCGGCGGGCATGCGCAAAAGGCTGTCGTTCGCACGGGTGCTGATGCAGCAGCCGCAAGTGGTCCTCCTCGACGAACCGTACGGCCAGCTCGATCCGGACGGGTTCCGCCTCGTCGACGAGGTGATCGCCGAGCTGAGGGGCAAGGCCACCATCATCATGGCCACGCATCAGGTGGAGCGGGTGGGCAAACTCGCCGACATGAAAGTGGAGCTCGAAGAGGGCCGCACAAAGTGATCGCCATGCTGCGCAAAGAGTTCTTGTTGCAGTGGCGCACCAGAGCCCAGTTCATGGCCGTGTTCGTCTTCGGCGCCGCGTCGCTCCTCCTCTTCTCCTTCGCCATCGGCCCGAACGCCGCCGCGCTTCGGACGTTCTCCGCCGGCTTCCTCTGGCTGGGGCTGCTGCTCTCGTCGACGCTGACCCTCTCCGAGAGCTTTCACGCGGAGATGGAGAACCGGGCTCTGGAAGGCCTGCTCCTGATCCCCACCAGCCCGCGGGCCATCTACTACGCGAAGGCCGTCGCCAACTGGCTGCAGTTGGCCCTCCTCGGCGTGGCGCTCATCCCGGTGATGGTCGTCCTCTACGACGCCGCGCCGAGCAACCCCGGGCAGCTCCTCGTGACGATACTGCTGGGGTCGGCAGGATTGGCCGCCCCCGGGACTCTCTATGCAGCCATGACCGCGCAGCTCAGGGCGAAACAGACTCTGCTCCCTCTGCTGTTCTTCCCTCTGATCGTCCCGGCCCTTCTCGCCTCCGTGAAAGCGACCTCGCTCGCTGTCCTTGGAGATCCGATGGGACAGGGGCGATCATGGATCACGCTTTTGCTCGCTTTCGTCGCAATTTATTGGTCGTTATGCGGGCTTCTGTTCGGCCGAGTCGTCGAAGAATGATCGTCATGCGCGAAAGATCCCTCGTCCCGGGAATGGTCCTCCTCTTCCTCGCCGCCTGGTTCGGCTTCGCCGTCGCTCTGGCGAAACACTACGGCCTCGACGTCTCGCTCGGCATCTCCACCGGCTGGCAGGCCGCCGTCGCCGCCGTGGCGGGCATCATCGGGGCCATCTGGTTCTTCCTCTCCGACCAGCTCAGCGCCGCGCGCCTCCTGGTGATCCTCGGCGTCTGCTGCTTCCTCCTCGGGAGCTGGTACGGCCTCTTCGTCGCCCCGCCCGAGACCTACATGGGACAGGTGCAGCGAATCATGTACGTCCACGTCCCAACGGCCTGGAACGCGCTGCTGGCGATCACCTTCGGCTTCGTCGCCGCGGTCGTCTTCCTCTTCCGCAGCGATTGGAAATGGGACGCGCGCCTGGAGGCCTCCATCGAGGTCGGCGTGCTGCTCTGCTTCCTGTTGTGCTGCCAGGGGGCGATCTGGGCCAAGCCGACGTGGGGCGTCTGGTGGGACTGGGACCCGCGGCTGACCACCACCGCCGTCCTCCTCTTCGCCTTTCTCGGCATCCTCGCCCTGCGCCGCTTCGTCGAAGACCCGATGCGCCGCGCGGTGTGGTCGGCGGTGGCCACGATCATCGCCTACATCGACGTGCCGATCGTCTACTTCTCCGTGAAGTGGTGGAACTCGCTGCACCAGCAGCAGTCGTCGCCGGCGACCGTCTCGTCGCAGTTCTATCTGCCGCTGCGGATGAACGCCTTCGGGGTGCTGTTCATCATGACCGGATTCATCATGCTCCGCGCGCGCATCGCGCGGGAGCGCGTCGAGCAGGAGCTCGCGCCGCCTCTCCCCGCGCGCGGACAGATGCAGGAGGCCGTATGACCAACGGAGTGATTACCGGCGGCTGGAGCTACGTCTGGGCCGCTTATGGCGTGACCGCCGCCGCGCTGCTGCTGTACGGCGCGACGCTCTTCGCCCGTCTGCGGCGGGGAGACGCGCGATGACCGCCGAGGCGATGTCCGCGACTGCCCTCAACCGTCGCCGTACGCGCTGGTTCATGGCCGGCGCCTTCGCCGTCGCCGCCATCGCCTTCGTCGTCATCGCCGCGGGCGGCATCAACAAGAATCTCGTCTACTACTGGACGCCGAGCGACCTGCACGCGGCCGGCGACAAGGCCTACGGCGCGACGATCCGCCTCGGCGGGATGGTGGCCAAAGGCTCGGTGCGCAACCTCGGCGGCGCCTCCGGGATCGAGTTCGACGTGAAGGACGCCACGCGCGTGGTGCACGTCAAATCCAGCGGCGTGCCGCCCCAGATGTTCCGGGAGAACATCGGCGTCGTCGTGGAAGGGACGATGACCCGCGGCGGCTACTTCGAGTCGAACCGGTTGATGGTCTCCCACAGCAACGAGTACCGCGCGCCGGCGAAGGGCCACCCGACGGACAAGGACGAACTGCAGCGGCTGATGCGCTCCACGGAAGGACTGAACAACACGTGACCGGTACCCTCGGGCAGTTCCTCATCCTCCTCTCCCTCTTCGTGGCCACCACCGGCGCGATGATCGGCTTCTACGCGGGCCGCGTCCGCACCAAGGAGGCGGTGCAGTGGGCCCGCCGCTTCGCCTACCTCTACGCCGCCTGCATGATCGGCGCGACGCTGGTGATGGAGTACGCGCTGCTCTCCCACGACTTCCGCGTCGGATACGTGGCGCAGGTCGGCTCGCGCGCCGTGCCGGTGTGGGTGACGATCGTCAGCCTCTGGTCGTCGCTGGAGGGCTCCATCCCTTTTGACTTTTGGCTGTTTATTAGTGAAAACTGACAGTTCACCACAGCTCGGGAAATTTCAACCATACAATACTTCTTCTACAGGCGGCGTGGCGTCTGTGGGGTCGAAGTGTTTGATTTT
>DATEOX010000738.1:0-2378 GCA_035273585.1 Thermoanaerobaculia bacterium | reverse complement strand
TCGCCTCGAGGCTGAAGCGTGCGGTCGGCGACCTCGACGCGCAGGTCGGTCAGCTCGTGCAGCGGCGTGCGCAGGAGCGCCGCCGCCCGCCCGGGACGGAAACGGACGCCGAGCAGCTCCGGATGCCGGCCCTCGAGGACGATCGGCGCGGTCATCGTCCCAACGATGGAAAGCTCGCCGCGCGCGACGTCGACGAGCAGGTCGGCGCAGCCATCCGGCAGCACGCGATGCGTCCCCGCCGCCTCGGCCGGGCGGTGCCAGAAGCACTCGACCCAGTCGCGCAACGCGGCGGAAGGTGCGACCTCGAGAAGCATCGCGCTCATCTTGCCAGAACGTCGTGGTTCAGATTGATCCCCACCTCGATCGGGCGGCGCGGCAGGGTCAGCTCGACGCTCACCTCCTTCGTCGTGTTGCCGACGAGCGTCGTGGCGCCGAGGCGGACGACGCGCTCCTCGTCGAAGCGGAGATAGATCGGCATCACGACGAGAAAGCCTTCCGGCACCTCGGACTGGGTGATGCTGCCAGTCACGCGGTACCGGTCGCCGCCGAGGGGGATGACGCCGAGATCGGCGCTGTAGCGGGGAATGGCGGTGCCGTAGACCCACTGGCGGAAGAACCAGTCGAGACTCGCCTCCGAGCCGGCGCGAAGCTGCGGCGTGAGGTGGCGCTCGGCGACGCGCTGAAAGTCGGCCGTCGACGGATTGCGGCCCGCGTAGGCGGCGACGAAGTCCTTCATCATCGCCTTGAAATCCTCGTCCGGGTCCTTCTTCGAGGCGTCCCACATCTGCATGCGCAGCATGTGCAGGACGTAGGCGCCTTTCGAGTAGAGGATCGCGTCGTCCGCGGCGCGGTTGCGCCAGGTGGCCACGCGCCAGCCCTGCGAGATCGGCCCCGCGTCGGCGCTCGCCATCAGCGCGCCGCGCGGCGTGTCGAGCACGTGCCGCCGCTTCTTCTCCCAGAACCGGCTGGCCGCCTTCCACCCGCCCCGCTCCTCGATCACCAGGCCCGCGGTGAACTCGGCGAAGCCCTCCGAGAGCCACTGGTCGCGATAGCCGCGCCACCCGACCTCGTGCCCGAACCACTGATGGGCGAGCTCGTGCAGGCCGACGGCATCGATGAAGTCCGCCGCGCCGCTGATGTGCAGCGCCTGCCGCGTCGGCCCGTCGAGGAACGCGACGTACGGCAGGTAGACGAGTGTCGGCCACGACTGGCCGAAGAACCACTCCGACTGCTGGGTGATGGAGACGCGCTTCGACGGTAGCGGCCCGAACCATCGCGTGCCGATGCGCGCCGTGTCGAGCGCATCGTTCATGGCCGCGCGCGCCAGCGCCGCAGTGTCGACGCGGACGCCGCCCTCCAGCAGGCCGTTGATCTTGCGGATGACGTCCGGCGTGCCGGGGTTCGTGTAGACGTCGACCGCTGTGCCGCTCTCCGGATCGGAGCCGGAGATCTTCTCGAAGCGTCCGTAGTTGAAGCCGGCCACGCGCAGCGGGTGCTCGGAGCGCCAGACGCTGACCCGCTGCTCGCCGTCGATCACGTCTTCCACCTCGCGCCCGACGGAGACGACCTCGTTGCCGCGCGGCACGCGGAAGCGCAGCTCGTAGCCGGCGAGGTCGGCGAACGTGCCGAAGCTCGGGTACCAGTTCGTGCGCGCACCGACGGTGAAGTTGCCGTCGCCGGCGTTCGTCAGCACGCCGCGGCCTTTGTACGTCAACGTGATCGCGACCTTCCGGCGGATCGCCTCGGGGAACACGATCGCCGCGTCGGCATCCTCCGCCTCCTGGATGAATTGCGCCTCCTTGCCGCCGTACGTCACCGACTGCAGCCGCAGTTGCGGCGCGAGGTTCAGCGGCAGAAGGCGCAGCGGCATCGACGGCATCAGCGTCACGGTCGTGACCCCCGCGACCTCGCCGTCGGGCGCGATGGTCGTCTCGATCTCGTAGCGCTCGGCATCAGCCAGCGGCGGCCGCGCGCTCGTGCCGCCGCGGAGGTGCGACGAGTACCAGACGCCGCGCTTCACCTCGTCCTCGACGAAGAGCATCGTCTCCTCGCCGCCCGCCATCGGCAGCGCGCCGAGCGGATCGACGACGAGCAGGGCGGGCGGGAGGCGGCGGCCGTCGATGAAGGCGATGAAGGCCCGCTGGGCGGCGTGGTTGTAGAGGTCCTGCGCGATGCGGAGGTGAAAGTTCGTGGCGAACTCCTTCCGCTGGCGGACGAGAAACGCCTCGTAGACAGCCTTCGCCGGCGCGCTCGGCGGGCTGCTCTTCGGCGCATTTGGGAGAGCGAGGCCGAAGAAGACCGCGGAGTCGAAGCCGTCACGCAACACCATCAGCTTGTCGTCGCCTGTCCAGATGGCGAGCTGCCGCCGCTCCGCCTCG
>DATEOX010000737.1:0-2042 GCA_035273585.1 Thermoanaerobaculia bacterium | reverse complement strand
GACCTTGCCCGTGCCGGGGATGGCGCAGGTGATGGCCGGATGCGAGACGACGAACTTCAGCAGCAGTTGGGCCCAGGAGCGGCAGTCGATCTCCGCCGCCCACGCCGGCAGCGGCTGCGCCATCAGCCGCCGCAGCAGCGCCCCCTCCGCGAACGGCCGGTTGGCGATGACGGCCACGCCCCGCTCGCGGGCCAGCGGCAGGAGGCGCGCCTCCGCCTCCCGCTCCGCGGCCGAATAGTTGATCTGCAAAAAGTCGAGCCGCTCGCGGCGCAACAGCGCCTCGACCTCGCCGTACGCGGAGGATGTGTAGTGCGTGATGCCGATGTAGCGGATGCGGCCCGCCTCTTTCCACTTGCGCAGCGTCGGCAGGTGCGCGGCGACGTCGAGCAGGTTGTGCACCTGCATCAGGTCGACGCTCGAGGTGCGCAGCTTCCGCAGCGAGGCGTTCATCTGCGCGATGCCCGCCTCCCGCCCGCCCGTCCACACCTTCGTGGCCAGGAACAGCCGCGCGCGCACCGGCTCGGCCACCGCCCCCAGCACCTCCTCCGAGCGGCCGTACATCGGCGAGGAGTCGACCACCCGCCCGCCCTGCACGACGAGCTCGCGCATCGCCGCGACGAGCGGCGCGCGCTCTTCAGCGGACAGGCCGACGTCGAACGTCCGCCAAGTCCCGACGCCGATCACCGGCAGCTCTTCGCCGGAGGATGGGATGCGCCGCTTCAGCAGCGGCGACGGCGCCGCGTCGAGGCGCGGCGCGACGGCCGCGGCGGCGAGCAGGCGGAGGACATCGCGGCGCGTGATCACACGCCGTATGAGAGCACATCGGCGGCGCGGAGTTACGTCGCGCTTGCGACCTGCGGCGCGAGGGCGGCGGCGGGACGGCGCGGCGGCAGCAGGAGGTGCCAGCGCGCGACGGCGTCGTTCGGAAGCACGAACTCGAACGTCTGGCTGTTTGAGCGGAGGCGCAGGACCTTGCCCTGTGCGACCGCGGTGCCGGTGGCGAGCTCGGTGTCGTACTCGATCTCCCGCAGCCACTGCAGGTCGATGGAGGCCTGCATGTCGGAGTTCTCGTAGAAGAAGGTGGTCTGGGTCAGCGCGAGGGCGACGTCGAGATGGCGGTTGCCGTCGACGAGCTCCCCTCGTCCGACGAGGCGCGAGGTGGCGCGGCGCTTCTCGTTGAACGCGCCGAGGCGGTCGGAGCGGAAGCGGCGGAAGAGGTTCCAGCCGAGAAAGCCGGCGATGACGACGGCTGCGATCGAGATGTACGGAAGCATGAGGGTCTCCTTTTCGGGCGGGGAGAACGGCCGCGGCGGCCGTCCTCCCGGATCAACGGCGGCTACTTGCGGGGCCGCGCCTCGTTGACCTTCAGCGCCTGGCCGTTCACGTCGCGGCCATCGAGACCGGTGATCGCCGCGCGACCTGCGTCGGCGTCGGTGAACTCGATGAACCCGAAACCCTTCGACTGGCCGGTCGAGCGCTCGGTGGCGACTTCCGCGGAGACGAGCGTGCCGAACGGCACGGCCAGCTCGTTGAGCTGCGCGTTGGTGACCTGCTTGGAGAGATTGCCTACATACAATTTCATGGAAAGCTCCTGCCGGGTGTTGCCGGCTTTCTCGCCCGGCGCCACGGATCGCGGCGCTTCGAGAGTGGGGGGCTAAGGAGGGTGAGTCCAGAGTTCTGACTTAGTTCAGAAGGACTGAAGAGGCGAGGAAGTTTCCCCGACGTGCATCCACCATACGCGATCGGGACGGCGAAGTCCCGCTATTTCACGCCGTCGCGCACTTCCTGCACGTGCACGGCCTTGACCACCGTGGTGGCCGGCACCGGGCCGGGATCGGTGAAGCCCAGCGACGGCAGGCCCACCGCCACGCGCGCCTCATTGAGATAGAAGCGCAGCTCGATCATGTGCTGGGCGCGGACCTGCACGCCGGCGGCAATGGTCGGATCGGCCGGAAGAGCGAGGAAGCCGGCTGCGGCGCGCATGGCGTTGACCGCGGTGCGGGCCTCGCTGATGTGCACCGCCTTGATGAGCGTCGTGCCGG
>DATEOX010000736.1:0-6210 GCA_035273585.1 Thermoanaerobaculia bacterium | reverse complement strand
GGCCCACATCCGCTTCCTGGCCGACGACGCGCTCGAAGGGCGCGAGACCGGCGCGCGCGGCTACGACGTCGCGGCGGCGTACGTCGCGGCGAAGATGATGGAGGTCGGCCTGGAGCCGGCCGGCACGGGCGGCGAATGGTTCCAGCCGATCCGCTTCCGCTCCGCGCAGCTCTTGCCCGAAAAGTCCGCGTTCACCATCCGCATCGGGGCCGACACGACGAACCTGGAGCACCGCAAGGACGTCCTCATCCGGCCGTACTTTGCCGACACGACCTCGGAGGTCTCGGCGCCGGTGGTCTTCGCCGGCTTCGGCATCTCCGCGCCGGAGCTGAAGCACGACGACTACGCGGACCTCGACGTGAAGGGGAAGATCGTCCTCACCGTCTCCGGCGCGCCGCTGACCTTCCCGTCCGACCAGCGGGCGCTCTATTCATCCGGCGAGATGAAGGAGGCGGCGGCGGCGAAGCGCGGCGCGGTGGGGCTCATCAGCGTGAAGAGCACCACCGACGAGCGCCGCTTCCCGTTCGAGAAGACCGCCCGGCAGCCGAACGTCGCCTCCATGCGCTATCTCGATCATGACGACAATGCGGCCGGCGTCGAGCCGCGGCTGAAGGTGCAGGCGCTGCTCAGCCGCGAAGCAGCGGCGAAGCTCTTCGCCGGCGCGCCGCTCACGCTGGACAAAGTGCTCGAGGACGCGGAGAAAGGCGTGACCCACTCCTTCCCGCTACGCGGCGAGGTCTCGGCGAAAACGGAGACGGCCTTCGGCGAGGCAACGAGCAGGAACGTGGCGGGCATGCTCCGCGGCAGCGACGAGCGGCGCCGCGACGAATACGTCCTCTACACCGCGCATCTCGATCACCTCGGCGCGCACGGCACCGGAGCGGACCCCATCTACAACGGCGCGCTGGACAACGGCTCGGGCATCGCCGCGCTGCTGGAGATCGCCCGCGCCTTCGCCTCGCTGCCCAAGCCGCCCGCCCGCTCCGTCCTCTTCGTCGCCGTCACGGGCGAGGAGAAGGGGGAGCAGGGCTCGCAGTTCTTCGCCGAGTACCCCACCGTGCCGCCGGGCTCGATCGTGGCGGACATCAACATGGACATGTTCCAGATGCACTACCCGGTGGCGGATCTCGTCGCGCTCGGCGGCGAGCACACCACCCTCGGCGAGGCCGCGCGCCGCGCCGCGCAGGCGACCGGCTTCACCATCAGCCCCGACCCGCAGCCCGAAGAGGTGCGCTTCATCCGCAGCGACCAGTACTCGTTCGTGAAGAAGGGCATCCCGGCCATTCATCTGAAGGCCGGCCCCAAGAGCAGCGATCCGGCCATCGACGGCGAGAAGGTCTCGCGCGAGTGGCTGCGCACGATCTACCACACCGTGCACGACGACCTCTCGCAGAAAATCGACTACCCGTCCGGCGCGCGCTACGCGGAGGCGAACTTCCGCCTGGGGCTGGAGATCGCGAACGCGGAGTCGCAGCCGGAGTGGAAGGAAGGGGACTTTTTCGGGGTGGTGTTCGGGCGGAGGTGATGATGTGTCATCCTGAGCCCCGCAGAGGGCGAAGGATCTCCCGGCGCTTGCGAGGAGATCCTTCGCCGTCTTCGCGCCTCAGGATGACACGATGAAGCTGCTGGCCCACTATCTCTCCCGCCACAAGCGCCTGCTGCTCGGCGCCCTCGTCCTGGCCACCATCAACCAGGTCTTCTCCCTCCTCGACCCGCAGGTCTTCCGGCTGATCGTCGACCGCTACGCGACGAAGGTCGCCTCGCTCACGCGCCAGGAGTTCGTGCACGGCGTGCTGCTGCTCCTGCTGGCGTACGTCGGCGTGGCCCTCGTCTCGCGCATCGCCAAGAACTTCCAGGACTACTCCGTCAACGTGATCGCCCAGCGCGTCGGCGCGCAGCTCTACGAGCGGAGCGTCTCGCACTCCTTCTCCCTCCCCTACTCCGTCTTCGAGGACCAGCGCTCGGGCGAGATCCTGCAGAAGATGCAGAAGGCGCGCGCCGACGCGCAGTCGCTCATCACGAACTTCATCAACATGGTCTTCGTCTCGCTCGTCGGATTGGTCTTCGTGACGGTGTACGCGTTCACCGTGCACTGGTCGATCGGCCTCGTCTACCTCCTCCTCGCGCCGGTGATCGGCACGCTGATGTTCTTCATCAGCCGGCGGATCAAGACCCAGCAGCGGGTGATCGTCACCCAGACCGCGGAGCTGGCCGGCGCGACGACGGAGACGCTGCGCAACGTGGAGTTGGTCAAGTCGCTCGGGCTCGAAGGGCAGGAGATCGCGCGCCTCAACTCCGTCAACGCGCAGATCCTCGACCTGGAGCTGAAGAAGGTGCGCTTCCTCCGCTTCTACTCTTTCCTGCAGGGGACGACGATCAACACCACGCGCGCGGGCCTCCTCTTCCTGATGCTCTGGCTCAACTACAACCACGCCATCACCCTCGGGCAGTTCTTCTCGCTCTTCTTCTACTCGTTCGCCGTCTTCTCGCCGCTGGCCGAGCTGGGGGCGATCATCGCCCAGTACCAGGAGGCGAAGGCGAGCATGGAGAAGCTGGAGGAGGTGCTGGAGATCGAGCCGGCGCCGAAGCCTTTGCAGCCCGTTGCTCTCGGTCCGTTGTCGTCGGTCGACTTCCTCGACATCTCGTTCACCTACCCGTCGGCCTCCGCGCCGTCGCTGGAGGGGGTGAACCTGAACATCGAGTCGGGTGATACGGTGGCGTTCGTCGGCCCGTCCGGCTCCGGGAAGACATCGCTGGTCAAGCTGCTCGTCGGCCTCTACCAGCCGACCTCCGGCCAGCTCGCAGTGAACGAGACCGACGCGTCGCTCATCGATCCCGACGCGTTGCGCGCGCGCATCGGCCTGGTGACGCAGGACACGCAGCTCTTCGCCGGCACGATCCGGGACAACCTCCTCTTCGTGAACCCGCACGCCACCGATGCGGATTGCATCGAGGTGCTGCGCCAGGCCTCGGCGCTGCCGATCATCGAGCGTGGCGGCAAGGGGCTGGACACGAAGATCGGCGAGGGGGGCATCAAGATCTCGGGCGGCGAGCGCCAGCGGCTGGCCATCGCCCGCGCGCTGCTGCGCCAGCCGGAGCTGATGATCTTCGACGAGGCGACCTCCAGCCTCGACTCCATCACGGAGAAGGCCATCACCGAGACGATCCGCAACCTGACGACCGCCGGCCAGCATCGGCGGATGACGGTGCTCGTGGCGCACCGCCTATCGACCATCCAGCACGCCCAGCGCATCTACGTGCTGGAAAAGGGGCGCATCGTGGAGACCGGCACGCACGCGTCGCTGCTCGCGGAGGGCGGCCTGTACGCGGCGCTGTGGCGGGAGCAGAGCGCGCGCAGCGAGACGGTCGCGGCGTAGGGGTTCATTCGACGCGCCGCGCGAGCTGCACGCTCGGATCGTTCGTGGTGTTGTCGGTCGTCGATCCGTACACGAACGCGCTGCCGGACGTGACCTCGAACGTGATCGTCTCGCCGCCGGCGAGCGCGTAACCGTCGAGCATCGCTGCCGATCCGACCTGAGCGAAGAACGTCCCGCCGTAGCTTCGGACGACGGACTTCACCTCGATGCCGTCCCTGTCGCGCACCTTGATGGTCATCGATGCCCCTTCTTCCAGCGACCGCACGCCGATGTTGAGGCGGAACTTCTGCACATCCGCCGGCGCGAGCAGCACGCCGACGCTCCCCGGCCGCAGCGCTTCGGCGGGCTCGAGCTGCTCCTCCGCCATGCCGGTCGTTCCCCCCGCGCCGGCGTCGTTGAAGACGCGCACCAGGCTCACCGGAAGCGCCGAGCCGATGTCGCCGACCAGATCGGCGCTGCCCAGTCCCGTGGGCACTCCCATGGCCGGGAGGAGGTCGGCGTAAGCGAGCGTCTTCCCCGGCGCGATGGAATAGGCGAGCGACGGATCGGCGGCGGAGCCGGTGGCTCCCTGCGGATGGAAAACGAGCTTGCCGGAGATCGCCGCGCCATGCGGGTTGTAGAGCTGGACGGAGGTCTTGAAATAGGAACCGAAGCTGCCCGGCGTGGAGCCGACGACGGCCAGGATGCGCATCGGCGGCGGCGGGGCGCTGCTGACGAGAACGGACACGGCATTGGAGGAGGGCGAGCTGCTGTCGCAGCCGGTGGCGTGATTCCGGGCCCGGACGCGGTAGTAGTAGCGGGCGCCGCCTGCATGCGCGAACGACGCGGAGGTCGTCGTGACCGTCTGGGTTTGGGTCGCCCCTTCAGCGAAGTTCTGGTCCGTCGACTCGTCCAGGAGGTACTCGGTCGCACCGCTGACCGCTGTCCAACTGATGGTGTACGCCGTCCCACCGGTGGCCGTGGCCGGCCCGCTGATCTCCGGCGTGGCGGGCGCCGGGCAGGGATTCGGCCCGACCGCTTCGAGCACGGTGATCCTCGACGTCGCGGACGAGCCGGCGATGGTGGCGGTGATGGTCGCCGTGCCGACGGACTTCGCCGCCACGCCGATTTCCGCCGTGCGCGCGCCGGCGGCAATGGTCACCGACGCAGGCACGCTGGCAACGCTCGCATTCGACGAGGAGAGCGCAACCGTGGTGTTGCCCGGCGCCGCGCTGCTGAGCGTCGCGGTGAGGGTGCCGATGTTGTTCACACGGACGTTGAGCGCGGGCGGGGTGAGATCGATCGTCGCCGCGGGGATGATGATCGAGCCGCCGATCAGTCCCAGGCCGCCGTTGGCGACCGTCTCCTTGGTGGCGGCGCTGCCGCCTTCATCGGTGAGCTGGGTCAGCGCGGGATCGAGAGCGAGCGAGATCGAAGTGCCGGCGGTCGCGGTGCCGGAGAGCGTGAAGACCAGATGCGCCACGCGGTTGCCGGGTGAGGCGGCGTTCAGCGTGAAGGGAATCGGATTCGTCGACTCCTTGAACGTGTCGAGGAGGGAGATCGAGCCGGCCGTGGACGGGGTGAACTCCGAGGTCGGCGTCAGGCTCGCGGTGATCCCGGCGCGCGTGAAGGTGACGGACGAGACGGCGGAGGCCGGCGCATACGTGACCTTGATGCTGAACGACTGGATGCGCGATCCGGCCGGCTGGTCCAGGCCCAGCGGCGTGCCGGACATGTCGCGGATGGAGACCGGGACGTCGACCGTGTTGCCCGTCGCGGTGACGGTGCCGACGGTGATCACATCCACCGCGGCGCGTGCCGCCGGCGCGGAGAGGAGACCGCCGAGGAGAACGAAGACGAGGAGGAAACGGTTCGGACGCACTGAGGGCTCCTGGGTCAGATTCGAATGCGGATAGCGATCGCGGCGAGGGTGGCGGCGAGGAGGGCGAGCACCCAGCCGTTCATGGCCGGCACTCCCGCAGGAGGCGCGATCACGTTGATCGCGCCCGGCACCAGAAGGAGGTTGCCGTTGGCCACGCTCTCCTTCGTCGCGCCGTTGCCGCCTTCATCGGTGAGCTGGGTCAGCGTCGCGTCGAGCGTCAGCAGGATGGTCGTGCCGGGCGTCGCCGACGGGGCGAGCGTCACGGTCAGATGGGCAACCTGGTTGCCCGGCGGGGCCGCGTTCAGCGTGAAGGGAATGAGCTGCGTCGCTTCCGGAAAGGTGTCGAGCAGCGACACCGTGCCCGGCCCGGAAGGAGAGAGCTCGAGCGTCGGGGTGAGGGACTGCGTGATTCCGGCGCGCGTGAACGTGATGGATTGCACGGCCGCCGCCGGCGCGTAGTCGACCTTGATGCTGTAGGACTGGATGCGCGAGCCCGGCGGCTGGTCGATACCGAGCGGCGTGCCCGAGACGTCCCGGATGTACACCGGGACGTCCACGGTCGGTCCGAAGGAGGTGACGGTGGCCACCGTGATCACGTCCTGGGCCTGCTGCGCCGCGGCCGGAGCAGCGGGCAGCAGACAACCAAGGGCGGTCAGCAGGACTGCGGTGAAGACTGCTGCGGTACGGCTCATTCGTGCGTTCTCGCTTTCGGCGCATCGTTCGGGATCGCGGTGCCGCGGACTTCCAGCGCGCCGCCGGCGACGGTGGCGATGCGCGTGCCGCTGGCGTTGCTCAGCATGGTGAGCGCCGGATCGAAGTCGATCCGGCTGCCCGGCGCGGCGTCGCCGGGAAGCTCGACCTCGGCCACGATCGAGCCGCCGTCGCCGAGCGTGAGGCCGTCGAAGACGACGAGATAGGCAAGCGCGCCGGCGGAGCGGCGGCTGACTTCGAAGGCCGGCCGCTGCGCCGCTG
>DATEOX010000735.1:0-11688 GCA_035273585.1 Thermoanaerobaculia bacterium | reverse complement strand
GGTTCGCAAACAGGTTCGTTGACAAGTTGGGGGCGTACCGGCTTCGACGGGGTTCGTCGGGGTCGTGGTTGCATGCCGAGCTGATTGCCTCGTAAATCCGATCAACCTGAGTAGCTGCGAACAACAGCGATCTCGCACTCGCGGCCTAATTAGGTCCGCGACGCCCGCCGGCTGGTTGCTCACGCCAGACGGACCGGGTGTCATGAAGTGAGCTACGGACGCGCGTTCGCCTCGCCGCGCATCCCGACAATCCAGAGGCTGGTCCTCATTCGTTCCCCGCTCCCCGGGCAGAACGAGGACGAGACCAAAACGGGGAGCTAAGCATGTAGGAGCCAGGCTGCCACTGTTTCCGGACGCGGGTTCAACTCCCGCCGCCTCCACCAACTAACTCATGTGAATTCAATTGCTTACGTGATGTCATCTTGGCTCACTCGCGTACTCAATACGTACTTTCTGCCCGCGCAATCTCGCATTCTCCGCGTAGCTGGGTCGCGAAGTTCGTTCGACTTTCTAGGTCGCCAATCCACATCGTTTGAGCAGCTGGGCCAGATCTGTCCAACCCCCTAAAGCCTTCTTCGCCGCCGCTGATTTGCGATAGTCGCAATCACGAGATCCCTCCCGAACGCCGTCAGCAAAAGCCCGTAGGAGCTCGTCTACGCCATCTGCCACGATTTCGAATGTTTGTTCCAGCATCATGTGGAACCCAACAGCCACAGGCTGGGCACGAAACGCGGGCAATTTGGATGTCCCGATCGCCGAAAGAATGGCGCCAATGAGGGTGCCGTTCACACGCAGAGTCGATTCCGAAGTGTGGACGTACGCCGCGGCAGCCATCTTTGGGAAATACCACAGGCCATAGTCCGCTGTGTGCGGCCAGAGCGCCGTGACCGTATGCCGGATGGACGTCACCGGTCGCTGAAGCAACGCGGCGTCGGATGCGGAAGCCACGCTTTCGGCGTGTGTTCCGTCTGACCGACGCGTTGGTGTCGCGTCCAGAAAACTGGCGGTCGGCGCAATCCAGGAGTGGTACAGCGCTTGCGCCCGCCTAAGATGCTCTCTCGCGCGCGCCCGTTCACCCAAGATTAGGCACTGCCGCCCAATTTCTTCCTCAAGCCACACGTGCGGTGTATCTTCCATCTGCCCTGCAACGACCTGCAGTACCGCGACGATCCATTGCCGCTCCTCGACCGACTCTACCTGTGTAGTAACTCCGAGGAGCAGATGCACGGCTGCTTGAATTGCGCGATGCATTGGCTGCCAGAACTGAAGTGGCCCAAACGCATAGCCATCCAAAGGCTCGACCGCGAAGCCGTCATCATCGACTTCGTGTGGATACGGTGGCATTGGGGCCACGGGTGATTTCCCATCGAAGACGTCGAACAGTGCGGCGAGCCCCGTCCATCCATGCACAAACGTGTAGGGCCGCGCTAGTAGGCGCGCGTAGACGTCGTCCGGCACAACCGCGCGGACGAATCCGAGCCATTGCCGAAATCCCTGTTCCACGCCTCCGTCGTCGCCGGTGTGCGTCGTAAAGACGAGGAGGTTCTGCCCAGGGCATTCAACGATCACGGGAGAACGTGCTCGGAGTGTAGCGCCGCAATGCCGGCAGTCGTTCCGTTCCACCCAGTCAGTACGTACAGCACTCGCGTATGCAGGACAGAGCTCCAAGTCGACGAAATACACGACCCTAAGTGAAATAGACCTGCCACAGGACCGGCACGGTAACTCCCGCTCTTGATGCCCCACGCCGTGGTACCCGGAGGTCATGAATGGAGCCAACTTATCGCCGATGTCTGGCACGATTACTCCTCCCCGAGCAAGTCCAGCATTCCCACAGCTGTGCGAACCGGAAAAAGGAGCTCCAGGGGTGGCGAAGCGGTCGTCACGTGATCTACATCTCCCAGCGGTTTCCACAACACCTCAATTGCTACCCGATATCGACTTCCCTCGTCGCCATGAACCTTCACAAGAAATCCATCGGTCTCGCGACCATGGAGCACATGGGGCGTCGGAAGAATGTTCCCCGTTCCCATTGGGCCTAAGTGCCCAAAGAGACAATGCTCTGTTACCGGCGCGGCAGGTACATGCGCGGACACTTCGCCAAAGACCTCCCTCCCAAGCACGCTGACGCGAAGCTCGGAAAGCTTGATGGTCCCTTCTGTCGCAGTGACTGTGACGTGCACCGTGGCGTCGGGCGAGGCTTCATTCGCGTGATGGATGCTGCCGATATCCAACGCCAACCCGTCGGACGCTCCGCGATTTGCCGGAACCCTGGTGAGCGGCGCGGTTAGGACCACCTCTCGCGCGGCAACTGCGCCTTCCCTTTGCATTAAGACCGGTACGTCCTCGTCTTCCACCAGTCCCTCAAGCTTCACGGCACTCACGCCTAAATTGAACGCTGTTTCGACAGAGCGTCCGAACCCCAGGCCGCGGTAGAACGATGCTGCGAAGAGTCGCGCCGCGTCGTCTCTGATCGAGTCCTTCATTCCCACGACGAAGTCAATTTCTTCTACGATCGCCTGCGCTTGGATCTCCGAGAAACAAGCGTTCAGCACGACCACTCGGACGTTATCGCGAAGCACGGAGAAGAGATGCTGGAGCGCAGCGGCGGTGACGACTTTCTCTTCCATCGGCGAATCGCCGGCAAAAACGAGTCCGGGGTTCCCTGCGCCGTGTCCCGAGAAGTGAACGACAGTCGGCTTCTTTTCCAGGAGGACCTGATGCAAATCACCCGGACGGACAGCGAGGCTTGTGGACAACTGAAACCGATCGCGATACTCGCTCGCCCTAAGATTTAGCTCAATCTCCCTAAACTCCTCGTCCAGCCCAAGCCTCGTCGAGGATGCGGGGTTGGCGGCGAGGAACAGTATCTGGACGGGTGTCGTCATGTTTTGCCTTCCAACCTTCGTGCACCTATAGCGCGAACTGACCCTGGCACTGTGGTTTCAAGCATCTTCCACGATCCACAATATGGCTACTACCACCGTCGAACGCGAGAAAACTGTACGCGCTTACGTTATCGAGCGAAAGCACTGCGAGCCTTCGCGTACTCAATACGTACCTCCGATAAGGGGTTTCAGCGGTTCCAGCCGGTTTAGTGGTATCGTGTTCTCAGTAACTTCCTGAATCTAAAAGGGTACGGTTAAGCTCGACTCCCGCCGCCTGCACTATTCGCTCAAACCGCTCGTATTTCCGAACTCGCCACCGGATGTTCGCCAGAGTTCAAAGTAAGGCCGCGCTTGGTTGATTCGCTCGATGTCGCCGAGCCATCTGACGTAGGCGGCCAAGAAAGCATCAAGACGCCCGCGGACGTGAAGGCCGGAGGAGCGAGGCGAACCACCGTCCGAAGTGCGTCAACCCCCTCAGATACGATCAAACGGGCCGGCGTCACTCACCCCCTCGCTCTTCGGTAGCAAAGTGGAGGCAATCGGATCATCGTCTGCGGCCAGGCGCGCTCTCTCCCGCATAGGCGGTGTATTCTGAGGAGAATGTCGGAAGACCAGGTTTCGCGCTCGTGAGGTCGTCATGGCAACCGTGACGTTCGATGTGCCGGAAGGGGCGCTCTCTGCACTCCGCTTGTCGCCCCCGGAATTCGTGAAGGAGATGCGCGTCGCGGCTGCGTTGCTCTGGTATTCGCAGGGTGAGATTTCCCAATCGAAAGCTGCGGAAATCGCCGGGAGCAGCCGTGCGGAGTTCATCGACGAGCTGGCCCACCGCCGCATTCCCGTCGTTCAGGTCACTCCGGAGGAGCTGAACGAGGAAATGCGTCGTGACTGAGGCGTGGGTCGCGAACGCATCACCTCTCATTCTGCTTGGCCGTATCGACCGGCTCGACTTGATGGAGTGCCTCGCGCCAGGAATCATCGTTCCCGATGCCGTCATCGCTGAGATTCGCGCCGGCGAAGTAAAGGATGCCACCGCAATCACAGCGCTACGTTGGGCCGAGTCGCGACGAGTGCCGGATGCGATTGTCCCCGCCAGCGTGGAACGTTGGGACTTGGGTTCCGGAGAGTCCCAAGTCATCGCCCACGGACTGCTCGGGTCACGATGGGCCGTACTCGACGATCTTGCAGCACGGCGGTGTGCCACAGCGCATGGGCTGACAGTCATTGGAACACTCGGGATCGTGCTGCGAGCGAAGCAGCGCGGGTCAATCGACCGGGCAAAGCCCTGGATCGAGAAACTGATGGACGCGGGCATGTTTGTCGACCGCGAACTGCTGGACCGGGTCTTTTCGATTGCTGGAGAATGACAGACGTGATCTTTGGCGGATCTGTCCACCGTCCATCCCGCCCGCGTACTCAATATGTACTTCTAAAAGGAATTTGGCTTACTGAAAAGAAGAGGGTCCGGTTAGGTTCAACTCCCGCCGCCCCACCAACGATTTTCGCGACGTCGGGAGGAATGCGGCGCCGGTTCTGCGCTCGACGCTTGCATGGGGCCGAGGACGAAAAACCCAGCCGCGGAGACACCGCCGGCGGCTGCGCCGACCGGACGCAAGCGACCGTTCGACATTCACGTCGTGCTGCGCCGGATCCGTGCGGCGGTGACCGAGCACGCGGATGCAGCGATGTTCGAGCTGGCCGGGCGAGGCTTCAAGAGCGTGTTTCAGCAGCTCGTCGCGTGCATCATTTCCATCCGGACGCGCGACGAGGTGAGTCTGCCCACCGCCATCAGGCTCTTCGAGCATGCGGCGACGCCGGTCGCGGTGGCGGAGTTGTCGGTATCGAAGATCGACGCGCTGATCCGTGCGAGCAGCTTTCACGAGGCGAAGGCCGCGCAGATCCGGGAGATCGCGCGGCGCACGGTCGACGAATTCGGCGGCGAGCTCCCATGCGACTTCGAGGTGCTGACGTCATTTCGCGGCGTCGGCCCGAAGTGCGCGAACCTGACCATGGGCGTGGCCTGCGGCGCGGAGCGGATCAGCGTAGACATCCACGTGCACCGGGTGACGAACCGGTGGGGCTACGTCGCATCCAGCTCGCCCGAAGGGACGATGCGGGTGCTGGAGCAGAAGCTGCCGCGGAAATATTGGATCGAGATCAACCGGCTGCTGGTGCCGTTCGGGAAGCACATCTGTACGGGGCGCCTGCCCAGATGTTCGACGTGCCCCGTTCTCGAGTACTGCCGGCAGGTGGGTGTGTCGGCGCATCGTTAGGCAACCACGATCTTACCTCCGAGGTAATTGATCGCTGCCGGTCCGCGACCGATCGTGGTGCGCGGGAGGGACATCCATGCTCGACGGTCCGTATGCGCGCATCTCCGTGTTGCGTCCTCATGATGGGAAGACAGTCGACTTCGAGGCAGGGTACATCCGGCATCTGGAGTGGCACCGGCAGGCGAAGGATCCGTGGGCGTGGTACGGGTGGACGGTCTGGGCAGGGGACCGGCAGCGGTGGTTCGTGTACGCGACGTTCGGCCACTCGGCCGCCGCGCTCGACAGCCCGGTCTCGCCGGCGGAGGACGAGCGGGACAACATTGTGAACGTCACGCCGCATGCGCACTTCGTCGGGAGCGCGCTGTATGAATACCTGCCGCAGCTCTCGCGCGGCAGCGGCGAGCCGCAACCGACGGCTCGGCTGGAACTGACCACCGTGGACCTCTTGTCCGGCGCCGAGGAGGCGTTCGAGGCGGCCATCAGCGCGGAGCAAGCGAGGCTGCAGGGGGAGACGCTCTGGTACCGGATGATCGCCGGCGCCACGGCGCGCGCTACGTGCGGCTGCGCCCGCGGCCGAGTCTCTCGGCCATTCTCGGCGAAACGCGAGCGCTTCCGGATGCGATCGCGAAGGCGACCATCGAGATCCTGACCTTGCGGCCGGCGATGAGCTACGGCCTCGGCATTTAGGGGGGCCTTATCATTCCCCCATGCCCCGCCCCCCCGCCCGCCTCCTGCCGCGCATCCGCGTGATGCAGGGGGCGGCCATCCTCCTCGGGCCGGGCAAGGCCGACCTGCTCGAGGCCATCGCCCGGCGGGGGACGATCCGCGACGCGGCGAAGGCGCTGGGGATGTCGTACATGCGGGCGTGGAAGCTCGTGCAGGTGATGAACGAAGCGTTCCGCGAGCCGCTGGTCGTCGTGCATCGGGGGGGGGCGGGGCGGGGGAGCTCGGAGCTGACGGAAACCGGCGAGGCGGTGCTGCGGCTCTATCGCGAGCTGGAAACCGACGCGCTGAAAGCGACGAAGAAGCGGTGGGCGGAGCTGCAGCGACTCGTGCGCCGAGATACTTGACGAAATATATCGGGCGTGCTCTGCTGGCAAGGCATGAAAAGCGCCCTCGCCGCGATTCTCTGCAGCCTGCTCGCATCGGCGTCGGCATTCGCGCAGGACGACCCGGTCGAGGCGAGGCTGCGCAGGCTCGAAGACGAAGTGGCCAGCCTGAAGAAGGAAAACGAACAGCTCCGGCGCGACCTCGGGCTGGAGGTCGTGGCCCGGCAGGCGGACATCAAGATGGCCGGACGCTCCGAGGCCGTGCAGCTCGGGGGGCTGATCCAGGCGCAGACGGATGCCGGCGACCGCGGCGACAGCCGCTTCTCCGACGCCAACTCCCGCGTTTTCCTCCGCCGCGCGCGGATGAACGTCTCCGGGCGCTTCCTGGAGGAGTTCAACTTCCGCGCGGAGCTGGAGTTCGCCGGGAGCCTGGCCAACGCCACCGGTTTCGGGGCCCAGCTCACCGACGCCTACGTGAACTGGAACCGCTTCGACTCGGCGAACGTCCGCGTCGGGCAGTTCAAGACGCCGTTCGGCTTCGAGCAGCTCTACGCCGATCCGCGGCTCTACACCGCCGAGCGGACGCTGGTGAGCGACCGCCTCGCGCCCGGCCGGCAGATCGGCATCCAGGTCGGCGGCGAGGCCTACTACGAGCGCTTCAACTACGCGCTCGGCCTCTTCAACGGCAGCGGGACCAATCAGAACTTTAACGACAACAACAAATTCATGGCCGCCGCGCGCGTCTCGGTGGTCCCCTTCAGCGGGCGCCTTCTCGACGAGCAGTCGCGCTGGTCCCTCGGCGCGGACGGCTTCCGCACAACGGACGCGAGCCTCGCCCTCCCAGCCGAGTTCGGCGTCGACTCGACGCCGGCCACGCCGGCGAGGGACAACATCTTCGTCGGCCGCAGGCGCGGGGTCGGCTACGACACGCAGTTCGAGCTCGGACCGTTCGAGCTGTGGGCCGAGTATCTGCGCGCCACGTTCGAGGCCGCCGACCGCGTCCCGGCCGCGCGGCTCCGGTCCGACGGCTGGTATGCGCAGGCAAGCTATTACGTCATCGAAGACAAGCTGCAGCTCGTGGCGCGACGGGAGGTCTTCGACCCGAGCGTGATCGGAATCGATACCATGACCCGCTCCTCGGTCTTCGGCGTGAACTGGTACTTCAAGCAGCACGACCTGAAGCTGCAGGTGGACTGGATGCGCGGCCATGTCCCCGGCACGGACAAGCAACAGCAGAAGCTCATCGCCAGGCTGCAGAGCGCCTTCTGATCGGAGACCTCATGAAACGACTGGCCCTGTTCCTTCTCGTCACCCTCTCGCCGGCCGTCGCCTTCGCCGCGAACGTGCGCGTATCGGCGGCCGCGAGCATCACCGACGTCCTGCAGGAGATCGCCCCGGCCTACGAGAAGCAGACGGGCGACGGGATCATCTTCAACTTCGGCTCGTCGAGCATGCTCGCCCGGCAGATCCAGGAAGGGGCGCCGGCGGGCCTCTTCATCTCGGCGGACGAGCTGAAGATGGACCAGCTCCAGCAGCGCGGCCTGATCGTGAAGAAGTCGCGACGGAGCATTCTCTCGAACACGCTGGTGATCATCGTACCGAGCGACAGCCGTCTGAAGATCGCCTCGGCGGCGGACCTCGCCGATCCGGGCATCCGCAACGTCGCCGTGGCCGAGCCGCAGAGCGTGCCGGCGGGCATCTACGCGAAGCAGTACCTGCGCAAGCTGCGCGTGTGGGACAGGATCACGTACAAGGTCATCCCCACGGACAACGTGCGCGCGGCGCTCGCGGCGGTGGAGTCGGGCAACGCCGAGACGGGCATCGTCTACAAGACCGACGCGATGATCTCGCGCGCGGTGCGCGTGGTCTACGAGGTCCCGGCATCGGAGGGGCCGGACATCTCCTATCCGGCGGCGGTGCTGGCCGACTCGAAGCAGCAGGCGGCGGCGCAGCGGTTCCTCGACTACCTGCAGTCGCCGCCGGCGCGGGAGGTCTTCCGCAGGTACGGCTTCATCCTCAAGTCCGGGAAATGACCGCAGCCGAGTGGCGCATCATCGCATTCACGCTGCAGGTCGCGGCGCTGAGCACGATCCTCATCGCGCCGTTCGGCCTCGGCGTGGCCTGGCTGCTGGCGCGCCATCGCTGGCCGGGGAAGTCGCTGGTGGAGACGCTGCTGATGCTGCCGCTGGTGATGCCTCCCGTGGCTACCGGCCTGATTCTGCTCAAGCTCCTCGGACGGCGGAGCGGCATCGGGCAGATGCTCGACCGGGCGGGCATCGAGGTCATCTTCACCTGGCGCGGTCGTGGCGGCGATGATGGTGATGTCCTTTCCGCTGCTCGTGCGCGGCTGCCGCGTGGCCTTCGAAGAGATCAACGCCCGGCTCGAGCAGGTGGCCAAGACCCTCGGCGCGAGCGATGCGCGCGTCTTCTTCACCATCTCCCTGCCGCTCGCCCGGCGGGGGATCATCGGCGGCCTGGTGCTGGCGTTCGCTCGCGCCATCGGCGAGTTCGGGGCGACGATCCTCGTGGCCGGCAACATCCCCGGCCGCACGCAGACGCTGGCCCTCGCCATCTACGACCGGGTGCAGCTCGGTCACGACGGGGAGGCGTTCCGCTTCCTCGCCGTGGCGGTGGTGATCGCGTTCGTCGCGCTGTGGATATCCGAGGCGGTGTTGCGCAACCGGGGCGCGGCGCGATGAGGCTGGTGCTGGAGGGCGTGACGCTCGCGCTGGCCCATTTCGACCTGGAGATCACGGCCGGGCTCTCCAGCCGCGTGACCGGCATCTTCGGCCCATCCGGCGCCGGCAAGACGTCGCTCCTCGATACGGTCGCCGGGCTGCGCACGCTGCGCGCGGGACGCATCGCGTTGGATGACATCGTGTTCGACGACAAGAGCGTGGGCATTCACGTAGCCGCGCGCCATCGCCGGATCGGCTACGTACCGCAGGAGAATGCGCTCTTTCCGCACATGAGCGTGCTCCGCAACATCCGCTACGGCGCGGGCGAGGAGGAGGTGGAGCGGGTTATCGACGTGCTGGAGCTCGGCCATCTCCTGGGCCGCGGCGTGACGGCGCTCTCCGGCGGCGAGCAGAAGCGCGTGGCCCTGGCGCGCGCGCTGGTCACGTCGCCGCGCCTCCTCCTCCTCGACGAGCCGCTGGCCGGTCTCGACCGCCCCCTGCACGCGCGCATCCTCGCCTTCCTGCAGCGCATCCGCGACGAGCTCCGCGTGCCGATGCTCTACGTGACCCACGACCCGACCGAGCTGCAAGCCATCGCCGAGGAGACCGTTGTGCTCGACCGCGGGCGGGTGGTGGCGGTGGGGGCGACGGCGGAGGTCATCGGTTAGACAGCGTTGATTGGCCAAGCCTCGGCCACCGTCATCCCCTGAAGGACTCCTCCCCGAGGGGAATGAAGGACAATGCTCGCGATGACAAGCATCACTCACGGAATCGTTGGCGCCGCCGGCAGCATGGGGAGAGCGTTGCCCGGTCTGCTGTCCGGCACCGGCGCGGAGCTCATTGGCGTGGAGAAGGATTCGCCGGAGTCCGACTGGACGAGGCTGTGGCAGTGCGACGTCATCTGGCTCGCGGTCTCGAGGGACGTCGCCGGGGAATTGATGAAAGGCAAGCGTCTCCGCCCTTCACAGCTCGTGATCGATATCTGCTCGATCAAGCGAGGGATCTCCGAATCCGTGGCTCTCACCGGCGCGGCGCACCTCTCGTTGCATCCGATGCATGGGCCCCACATCCATGCGGATCGCCAGAAATGGTTTCTCATCGGCCCACGCGATCGCGTCCCGGAGAGTGCAGCCTCCGTCCTGACCTACCTGGAAGGCCTCGGCATCACCTTGATCGAGACCGACTCCGCGAACCACCACGACTTCATGATGGGCATTCTTCTGGGGCTGAAGGAGATCATGACGCTGGTCATGGACCGCCTCACGCGGACGTATGCGGCGGACTGTGATCGCGAGGCGTTCGACATCGCCGCGCTTTTGGAGTGGTCGAGCCCCGTCGCGAATGCGGTCTACGGCGCCTACGTGCATTCCGTTCTCAGGTCCGAGGACTGGCTCAGAAATGAGCTCGTCACCCACGCGCACGGCGCCCTCCTGCAGAGCGCGAGCCGCGCCCTTGCCGAGCTTGCAGGTGAGCTGACCGGATTGGATCTCGAGGATGAATTCAGATAGCAGCGTGCGCGGGTCGCGGACCTCCCGGCCGCTCAACGGGACGACATCAGCAAGCACATCAACGATTGGTTCGAGGATGCGTCGGCGGCCCTTGCGGGAAAGCGTTAATCCTTCCCCTCGAACTGCGTCTTCGGCTTCGCTGCCTCCTTCAGGCGGTCGATGCGGAAGAGCTTCGGCACTTCCTTGCCGGTGAGCACCGCGTCGGCGACCATCTCCCCCACTGCGGGCGACAGCTTGAAGCCGTGGCCGGAGCCGCCGCCGACGAGCCAGACGTTCTTCGCCTCGGGGTGGCGGTCGATGATGAGGTGGCCGTCCGGGCTGTTCTCGTACTGGCAGACCTGGGACTCGATCAGCGGCGCCTTGGCCAGCTCCGGGAAGCGCTCGGCCAGGAGGCGGCGCGCGCGGGCGATGCCTTCCCTCGTCGGCGTGCGGTCGCCGTCGGTCGGATCGAACGGCGCGCCGCGGGTGTCGTCCGCGACCTTGAAGCCGCGGCCGTGGACGTCCGGGATGCCGTAGATGATCCGCCGCCCGAAGTCGATCCAGATGGGGAGGGCGGCGGGGAGGTAGCGCTGCGAGCCGGGCGGCGTGCCGAAGTAGTAGACCTCCTGCCGCGTGGGGCGGATGTGCTCGCCGATCACGTCCGGGAACAGCCGGCCGAGCCAGGGGCCGCAGGCGAAGACGTAGGCATCGGCCTCGATGCGCGAGCCGTCCTCGAGCCGGAGAGGCAGCCCCGGCGCGACGCGCGCCGTCCGATAGACGCCGCCTCCCTCGGTGAACGCATGGCGCACGGCGATGCAGGCGCGCGCCGCGGAGAGCGCGCCGGCGCGCGACTCGAGCCAGACGGACTTCACGCCGCCGAAGTCGATCTGCGGCCAGCGCCGGGTCGCATCGGCGAGGGCGAGCTGCTCCACCGGGAAGCCGAGCTCCCGCAGGATGGGCACCGAGGAGCGGACGTAGGCGTCGTCCCCACGGTGGAGCCAGAGCGCGCCGGTCTCGACGTACAGCGGGTCGTCGCTGGCCGCGTCGAGCTGCGTCCAGAGCTCGAAGGCGCGCTTCACCATCTCCACGTACACGCGGTCGGGGCCGTAGATGGCGCGGATCACGCGCGACTCGCCGCCGGAGCTCGACCGCGCGTTGCCCGGGCCCCAGGCGTCGATGAGCGTGACCTGCGCGCCGCGGCGGAGCAGGTGCAGCGCCGTCCAGCCGCCGAACGCGCCGGCGCCGACTACCGCGACGCGCGGCGGGCTGGTGGCGAAGAGCGGAGAGCCGTCGAGGCGGGCCATCATCGGAGCCGC
>DATEOX010000734.1:0-2997 GCA_035273585.1 Thermoanaerobaculia bacterium | reverse complement strand
GGATGAAGATGACCATCCCGATATCGATGCCGCCCGGACGGCGGCCGGCGGCGCGCGAGCCGGTCCGTTGCACCGGCTCGACCGGCGCCTCGCCCTTCGTGATACGGGTGATGATCGCGTCCGCCGCGGCGTTGAGACCGCCCGCGTAGTCGCCCTGCTGGAAGTGCGGCGCGAGCTGCTCGCGGATCACGCGCGAGGAGTACGCGTCGGTGATCGTCCCTTCCAACCCGTAGCCGACCTCCACGCGCGCCTTCTTCTCCTGGACGAAGACGAAGAGGACGATGCCATTGTCGTACTTCTTGTTGCCCACCTTCCACCGCTCGACGCACCGGAGAGTGAAGTCCTCGACCGACTCCCCTTCCAGCGACCGGAAGGTGTAGATGAGGAACTGTGCGCCGCTCTGCTGCTCGAACGAGGCGAGCTTCTGATCGAGCGCAGCGGCCGATGCGGAGTCGACGATGCCCGCCTGATCGGTGAACCAGTGGGTGGGCGGCGGCGGGACGTCCAGCGCGAAGGCGCCCGTCCCGAACAGGACGAGCGCGATGAACAGGTAGAGGATGCGGGGGCGCAAACGTGCCCCCTATCGCGTGCCGGTCGTGCTGGTGCTGCTCCCGCCGAAGCTCGGGAAGTTGACGTTCGGCGCCTGTGCGGAGCCTTCCGTGCCGCGGAAGTACGCCTTCTCCTTGAAGCTGGAGCCAGCGACGATGCTGCCCGGGAACTGCTTGATGGCCGCGTTGTAGGCCTGCACGGTGCCGTTGTAGCGCTGGCGCTCGACGGAGATGCGGTTCTCCGTCCCCTCCAGTTGCGACTGCAGCTCGAGGAAGTTCTGGTTCGACTTCAGCTCGGGGTAGCGCTCCACGACGACCATCAGCCTGTTGAGCGCTCCGGAGAGACCCTCCTGCGCCGCCGCGAACTGGGCCATGGCCTGCGGGTTGTTCGGCAGGTTGGATGCGGTGGGCGGGCCGCTGGTGGGGCCGGCCTGCACCTGGCCGACGCGGGAGCGGGCGTTGACGACCTCGATGAGGGTCGACTTCTCGAAGTTCGCCGCCCCTTCGACGGTGCGCACGAGATTGGGGATGAGGTCGAAGCGGCGCTGGTACTGGCTCTCGACCTGCGCCCACTGGCTGTCCACCTGCTCATTGAGGCGGACGAAGTTGTTGCGCGCGCCGACGAACCAGCCGCCGATGACGAGCACCAGGACGACGATGACCAGACAACCAACGAGGCCGAATCTGCGCATCAGTAGTCCTCTTCTTCCTCTTCTTCCGGTTCCTCTTCGCGTTCCGCGTCGGGGAAGGCGCCGGCGTCTTCTTCCTCGTCGGTCTCAGCGGCCGCGGTGCCCGGCTCGGCGTCCTGGAACTCCGGCTCCTCGGCCGGCTCCTCGACGATGCGCGCCGCGCGGCCGCGGCCCGACGTCACGAGCGGCGTCTCCTCCGCGTCGCGCTGATCCGCGCCGCATTTCGGGCAGAGCGGCGTCGGCTTGCCGAGGTCGTAGAACTTCGTGTGGCAGCTATAGCAGGTGTACTTGCGTCCCAACTGTGGCATTGCGCTTTGCGTCCCCCGTGAAAAAGCGGCGAAACGTTAACACACTTCAAGGGGGCGTGGGGCGGGAGAGGCAGTTGTTGGTTGTTGGTTGTTGGTTGTTAGTAGGACACCCGCGCGGACACCCTACTAACAACCAGTAACCAACAACCAACAACTGTTTTCACCTCGTCTTCGGCAACGCCTGCGCGGCGCGGTTGCCCGCGTCGGCGGGGTTCGTCTCGGTGCGGTGGGCGCGGACGTCGGCCGCGACGGAGGCGAGCCTCTGCGCCTGGGGGAAGAGCTCGAGGGCCTTCTCCACCTGCGCGTCGCCCTGCAGACGATAAGGGTACGAGGCGTCGAAGCCGAACTTCGCCGCGACGATCTCCGCCTTGAGGGCGCGCTCGATGTACTTCCGGTCGTCCGGCTTGGCCAGCGCGGTGTGGATGTCGTCCAGCGTGGCGATGTCCTTGTCCGAGGCGTAGCGGGCCAGCTCCTCGATCATTGCCGGCGTGACCTGCACGTCGGCCGTCACGTCCGGATGCGTGGCCGCGTACTCGACGGCGTAGTTGAAGATCGCGCTGCGGACTTCGAGGAGCTGCGTGGTGCGCGTGAGCTGGGCCGGCTTCACGATGACGTCCGGCGTGATGCCGCCGCCGCCGTACACCGTGCGTCCCGTCTCGGTCTTGAACTGCTTCCGCTCCGAGAGCGGCACCTCGGCGGCGTTCGCGTCGTCATCCGCGACATAGTAGTCGTAGAACGAGCTGTAGTCGCGCTGGATGTTGCGGCCGGACGGCGTGTAGTACTTTGAAGTCGTCAGGGCCAGGCCGGCGCCGTACTGGAGCGAGTAGACGCTCTGCACGAGGCCCTTGCCCCAGCTCGTCTCGCCGACCACGAGGCCGCGATCATGATCCTGAATCGCGCCGGCCACGATCTCCGAGGCCGAGGCGCTGCCGCGGTTGACCAGGACCACGAGCGGGACGTCGATCTTGTCGTGCTTGCCGGGGGCGTTGTAGTCCTGCTGCGAGTCGGAGGTGCGCCCCTTCGTGTAGACGATCATCTGCCCCTTGTCGAGGAAGTGATCGGCAACGCCGACCGCCGCGTCGAGCAGGCCGCCGGGGTTCATGCGCAGGTCGAGGACGAGCTTCTGCATCCCCTGCTCCTGCAGCTTGGCCACCGCCTCGTCGAGCTCGCGCACGGTCGTGCCGGTGAAGTCCTTGATGCGGATGTAACCGACGCCCGGGCGCACCATCAGCACGTTGGAAATGGAGTTCGTGGGGATGGCGGCGCGGGTGATGGTGAGCGGGATCGGCTCCTTGATCCCGTAGCGGATGATCTTGATGTGGACCGTCGTTCCCTTCGGTCCCTTGAGACGCTTGACCACTTCGTCGAGGGCGAGGTCGTCGGTCGCCACGCCCTCGACCTCGGAGATCACGTCGCCGGCGCGGACGCCGAGGCGCGCGGCGGGCGTGCCCT
>DATEOX010000733.1:0-3113 GCA_035273585.1 Thermoanaerobaculia bacterium | reverse complement strand
GGCGAGCCAGCAGAGCGCCGAGACGTGCATCCGCATGGCCCGCGAGACCGGCGTGCCGATCTACGTCGTCATCCCGCCCTTCGGCAACATGAGCCGCTTCGGCAGCGCGCTGGAGAACATCACGAGCATCACCGGCGGCCTGGTGGTCTACGGCCCGAAGAGCGAGCAACTACCGGCCATCTTCCAGACCATCCGCGCCGAGATCCTCGGCCAGTATCTGATGTCGTTCGTGGCGGCGTCCGACGCGAAGCCGGGCACGTGGCGGCGGCTGACCGTGGAGGTGCCGCGCGGCGGGAAGGTGCGGACCGTGAGCGGCTACTACGCGCGGTGATGCAGGGCCGGCTCTCCAGGCGGCCCCGAAGCTTCGCGTCATTGCTCCCCGCGCGTGGGGAACGGTGCGCGCGGCGTGCGGCCGGTGTCAGCAGGAACACGTCATACGACCACGCGCCGGCGCGGCTCCCCACGGCGCGGCGCAGGCGCGGTAGCCGTTGACGTCCTGGCCGGGCGCCTGGTGCGTGAAACGCGCGGCGGGATGAAGCGCCCGCCCTATAATTCCGCGCACAACGGAGGCCCACCGCATGACCGTCCAGGCATCGCCTTCCTCCCTCGAGCGGGAGCTCGAGTTCCGGAAGAAGCTCACCGCGATCACCAACCAGATCAACTCCGCGGATTCGATCTCCCACATCCTCTTCACGCTCAAGGACAAGATCATGGAGCTGCTCGACGCCGAGCGGCTGACCATCTACGCGGTCGACACGAAAAATCAAGAGCTCTACTCCCTGCAGAAGGTCGGCGACGCACCGAAGGAGATCCGCGTCCCGAAGTCCTTCGCCTCCATCGCCGGCTTCGCCGCCCTGGCGCGCAAGACGATCAACATCAAGGATGCGTACGACGCGGCCGAGCTGGCGCGGTTCCATCAGAACCTCCGCTTCGACCAGCGCTGGGACAAGCAGACCGGCTTCCGGACGAAGGCCGTCCTGGCCGTTCCGATCATGTTCGAGAAGTACCTCCTCGGCGTCATCCAGTTGATCAACAAGCGCCACGGCGTGGCCTTCACTCCACAGGATGAAGACACGGCCGAGGAGATCGCCCGCATCCTGGGGATCGCGTTCTACAACCAGCATCGCGCGGCCCGGCAGTCGAAGCCATCCAAGTTCGGGGCGCTCGTCGACAAGGGCGTCGTCTCGGAGAAGGACATCGAGCAGGCGGTGAGCAGCGCGCGGGTGAACAACGTCCCGGTGGAGAAGGTGCTGATCGAGGACTACAACGTGCCGAAGGAGGAGCTGGGGAAGTCGCTCGCCGCCTACTACAGCGCGCCGTTCTTCAGCTACGACGGTACGCAGACGATCCCGGCCGACCTGCAGGAGCGGGTCACGGCCGAGATGTGGAAGAAGTACACCTGCGCGCCGGTGGAGCGGCGGCCTGGTCTACTCGTGGTAGCGGTCGACGACCCGCAGGACCTCACGCGTCTGGACGGAATCCGGGCCATGAGTCTCGCCCCGCGCTACGAGTTTCACGTCGGCCTGCGCCACGAGATCCTGGCCTACATCGGCTCCTCGTACGGCGAGACGACCGAGGCGCCGACGGACTCCGCCGACCTGGCGAAGATTATCGACAGCCTCGGCGAAGGAGAGCGGGTCGAGCTGGAGGACGAGACGAAGGAAGGGCCGCCGGAGATCGACGAGACCGACTCCGGGATCGTGCGCCTGGTGAACCAGATGATCATCGAGGCCTTCCAGCGCGGCGCGTCGGACATCCACGTCGAGCCGGACGGGATCAAGCAGCCGTGCACGATCCGCCTGCGCATCGACGGCGACTGCCAGAAATTCATGGAGATCCCCGGCCCGCACCGCAACGCGATCGTGCAGCGCCTGAAGATCATGTCCAAGCTCGACATTTCGGAGCGGCGCAAGCCGCAGGACGGCAAGATCCGCTTCAAGTATTCGAAGGGCACGATCGAGTTGCGCGTGGCGACCATTCCGACCGCGAACGGCAACGAGGACGTGGTGATGCGCATCCTGGCCGCGTCGAAGCCGCTGCCGCTGGACAAGATGGGCTTCGCCGAGCACAACCTGACCCGCTTCAAGCAGATGGTGCAGAAGCCGTACGGCATCTGCCTGGTGGTCGGCCCGACGGGCTCGGGCAAGACGACGACGCTGCATTCGGCCCTCGGCTTCATCAATACCGAGGACATGAAGATCTGGACCGCCGAAGACCCGGTGGAGATCACGCAGAAAGGGCTGCGGCAGGTGCAGGTGCAGCCGAAGATCGACTTCACGTTCGCCGCCGCGATGCGCTCGTTCCTCCGCGCCGACCCGGACGTGATCATGGTGGGCGAGATGCGCGACCACGAGACGGCGGCCATCGGGATCGAGGCGTCGCTGACGGGGCATCTCGTCTTCTCGACGCTGCACACGAACTCCGCGCCGGAGACGATCACGCGCCTGCTGGACATGGAAATCGATCCGTTCAACTTCGCCGACGCGCTGCTGGGCATCATGGCCCAGCGCCTGGTCCGCGTCCTCTGCCCGAAATGCAAGGAGGGCTACAACCCGACGCCTGAGGAGTTCGAGGAGATCATCGAGGTCTACGGCTACGACTGGTGGCCGTCGACGGGCATCACCTACTCGCCCGATCTGACGCTCTACCGTCCGAAGGGCTGCGCCACGTGCAACAACACCGGCTACAAGGGCCGCATGGGCGTGCACGAGCTCCTCGTCGGGACGGACGAGATCAAGAAGGCGGTGCAACGCCGCGCCCCGATCGACGAGCTGCGCACCCTGGCCATGCAGCAGGGCATGCGCACGCTCCTCCAGGACGCGATCGAGAAGGCGTTCAAGGGCCACACGGACATCAAGCAGGCGCGGGCGGTAGCGGTGAAGTGAGGGTTTGGAATGATGAATGATGAAGGATGAAGGATGAACAAAACCGCGCACACCGCATTCATCATTCATCATTCATCATTCATCATTCCGAAACCCTCCCATGAAATCCCCCGCGCGCCGAGGCCGTTTGGTACCGTGTGTCCATGATCGGTAACGGGTGTGTGATCGCCATCGGCGGGAACGAAGACAAGCGGGGGCGGCGGGGGTCGCTGCTGGCGGAGTTCGTGC
>DATEOX010000732.1:0-8747 GCA_035273585.1 Thermoanaerobaculia bacterium | reverse complement strand
ATGCCGCGGTCCTTGAACGAGCCGGTCGGGTTCTCCCCCTCGTGTTTGAAGAAGATGCCGTCGCGCTCATAGAGCCGCGTCGCCCCCTCGGGGTGGGTGATGATCTGCGCCTCGTCGACGTCGATCACCCCCTCGCGGAAGCGCCAGACGCCGCTCTGATCGATCGGCTTGCGGCTCGTGCGGCGCGCGTCGAAGACATCGCGACCGACGGTGACGGAGCGGCGGATCTCGAGCAGCCCGCCGCAGTCGCACGTGTAGCGGACCCCCTCACCCGCCTTCGGCACCCTCTCCCCGCCGGGCGGGGAGAGGGCCGGGGTGAGGGGCATCGCCGGGTACGAGCGGTCGCAGCGGATGCAGTGCAGGTTCATATCCGGCGCACTCCCTGGCGCGCGATCGGTCCCACGTGCACGGTGGTCGCGATGCCGAACGCATTCTGCATGGCTGCCGCCGCTCCGCGCGCCGCGCGCTCGTCATCAGCGATGCAGAAGAGGGTCGGCCCCGAGCCGCTGATGGTGCAGGCTAGGCCCCCCATGTCGAGCGCCGCGCGCTTGACGGCGTAAAAGTTCGGGATGAGCTGCGCCCGGCGCGGCTCGGCGTAGCGGTCGTCGAGCGCGCGCGAGAGCAGCGCGGCGTCGCCGGCGGCGAACGCGTGGACGAGCGCGGCGGTGTTGGCCATCTGCTGGATCCACTCCGCGCGCGGCGTCGCGTCGGGCAGCAGCGCGCGGGCGGCCTTCGTCTCCACCCGCACCGCCGGCGTGACCAGCGCCACCCACCAGGCGGCGTTCACCGGTAGCGCGGCGACGTCGATCGGATCGACCGAGCGGCAGAGCGCCAGGCCGCCGAAGACGCAGGGCGCGATGTTGTCCAGGTGGCGGCCGGCCACCGAGGCCTCGCCTTCCAAAGCCGCGGCGATGATCTCCCGCGGCTCGGGCACGTGCTCCGCCGCGAGTGCCGCCGCGTAGGCGCCGCCGACGCTGCTCGCCGCGCTCCCCCCCATCCCGCCCGCCAGCGGCAGCCCCTTCTCGATCGACACGACCGCGTTGCGCCGGTCGCCGTGCGCGCGGAGCCAGGCCGTGGCCGCGATCGCTGCCACGTTGCGCAATGGATCGCGCGGCACGAGCTCGGCGTCGCGGCCGGTGAGCGACTCGACCCGCGGCGGGCCGTCGGTCAGGGTCACGGACACGACATCTCCGATGCCGTCCACCGCCAGGCCGAGGACGTCGAAGCCGGGCCCGACGTTGCCGATCGATGCGGGGGCGAAGACTCTCATCGGCGTGTGGTGATGGCCACGATGTCGTTCAGCACACCCGCGGCCGTCACCTCCGCGCCCGCACCGGGGCCGGTGACGACGAGCGGGTTCTTCTTGTAGCGCTTCGAGCGGATCACCACCTGGTTGTCCGTCCCGCGCAGGCCGCCCATCGGCGAGCTCTCCGCCACCGCCTCGATGCCGACCCGGATCCGGCTGCGCCCGATGTTGGCGACGTAGCGCAGCACCTTCTTCTGCTTCTTCGCCGCGTTTGCGCGCGCGGCAAAGTCGTCGTCGAGCGCGGCGAGCTTCTTCACGAAGCGCGCGGGATCATCATCATCGACCGCCGCCGTGAAGAGCGGCTCGACCTCGATGTCCGCCAGTTCCAGGCGGCGTCCCAGCGCACGAGCGAGGATCAGCGCCTTGCGCGCGACGTCGAGGCCGGAGAGGTCGTCGCGCGGATCGGGCTCGGTGTAGCCGAGCCGCCACGCCTCCGCCACCGCCTCGGAGTAGCGCGCGCCGTTCTCCACGGCGCTCATCAGGTAGCCGAGGGTCCCGGAGAAGCACCCCTCGATCGTCTCCACCCGGTCCCCCGCCTCGGACAGCTTGGCCAGCGTATCGAGCACCGGCAGTCCCGCGCCGGCCGTCGCCTCGTAGCGCAGCGCCACGCCGCGCTCGCGGGCCGTGGCGAAGAGGCGGTCGTAATCCGCCTGCGCGATCGCCAGCGGCTTCTTGTTCGCCGTAACGACATGGAAGCCCTGCTCCAGCGCCTCCTGCAGCAGCGGCGCTGTTTCCTCGGAGGTCAGGTCGACGAGGATCGGCCGATGCGACGGCAGGAGCCAGAGCTCCTTGCGCATCATCTGCCGCAGCTCGTCGATGGAGAGCACGCCACGGTCGAAAAGCCGCGCGCCAGACTCCTTCTGCTTGGCCAGTTTCTGCAGCGCCGCGGCGGTGTAGCCATGCTCGTGGATTTTGATGCCGGAGCGGTCGGCGATGGCCACCGCCTTGATGTCGACGCCGAGCTCGTTGCGCAGGTGGCGGTCCTGGGCGATGAGCTGCCGGGCCAGCGCGCGGCCGATCTGCCCGAAGCCGAGGAGCGTCAGCTTCGACTCGCGCCCGGTCGTGTCGGCCAGCGGGCGGATGCGGTCGAGCTGATACTCGTTGTGCAGCGCGATCAATGCGCGCGTGGCGTCGTGCTCGGCGACGGTGACGGTGATGTTCAGCTCGGACGACCCCTGGGCGATGGCGATCACGTTCACGCTCGCGGCGCTCAGCGCGGAGAACGTTCGGGCCGCGATGCCGGGCCGGCCGCGCATGCCGAGGCCGACCACGGCGATGAGCGCGACCTTCTTCTCCGCCTCGATCCGGTCGATGAGCTTGAGCTTGCGCTCCGGCGCGAACGCCTCCTCCAGCGCGCGCACGGCGTGATCGGCTTCCGTCTCCGGGACGACGAAGCAGATGCTCGCCTCGCTCGAGGCCTGGCTGATCATCGACACCGAATGACCGGCGGCGGAGAGCGCGGTAAAGGCGCGGCCGGCCACGCCCGGCACGCCGATCATCCCGCTGCCTTCGATGGAGATGAGGGCCTGCCGATGGATGGCCGTCAGCGCCTTGACCGGGTACTCGCCCGGCTTGACGTCGCCGGCGATGCGCGTCCCTTCGCGCGCCTCGTCGAACGTGTTGCGCACGAAGAGGGGGATGCGGCGATCGATGAGCGGGATCATGGTGCGCGGGTGGAGGACCTTCGCGCCGTAATAGGCCAGCTCGCCCGCCTCGCGGTAGTGCAGCTCGCTGAGGACGCGCGCGGCGGGGACGCTCTTCGGATCGGCCGTCATCAGGCCGTCGACCTCTTTCCAGAGGGTGACGGCGCGCGCGCCGATGCTTCGGGCGAGGATGGCCGCCGAAAAGTCGGTGCCGCCGCGGCCGAGGGTGACGACCTCGCCGTCCGGTCCGCTGCCGAGGAAGCCGGGCATGACCACGACGCTGCCGTTGTCGAGAAGGGGCACGATCAGCTTGCGCGCGGCGCGCTCGCAGCGCTGGAGGTTGGGCCAGAGGCTTCCCAGGCGCCGCTCGGTGAGGACGACCTCGGTGGCGTCGACGTACTCCGCGCCGAGGTAGGCGGCGAAGATTTGCGCCAGGACGCGCTCGCCGCGCGCGATGAGCGCGTCCTGCGCCCGGATCGTCAGCTCGCGGAGGACGGCGATGCTCTCCGTCATGGCCCGCAGCTCGTGTGCGGACTCGTCGACCATCGCGTGCAGCGCGTGCTTCGGGCCGAAGAGCTCGTCGATGAGCAGCGCGTGCTTCTGGGCGAACGCGGTGGCGGCGTGCTCGCTCTGCTCGCGGTCGCGGCGCAGCGCCGACTGTGCGGCGTCGAGGAGGAGATCGGTCACGCCGTTCATGGCCGAGACGACGACCGCGATGCGGCCGTTCGCCGCCGCCCGCCGCACGTGGGCGGCCGCGATGCGGATGGCCTCGGCGCTGCCGACCGCCACGCCGCCGAACTTGTAGACGTCTGTCGAGCTCATGAACCGAGCGGGGGAGTTTATACCCCGCCGCTGTCATCCTGAGCCGCGAAGACGGCGAAAGATCTCCCCGTTCTTGCCAGGAGATCCTTCGCCGTCTTCGCGGCTCAGGATGACACAGTGCCGCGGTACAAATAGGCGATGCCCATCGACAGCGTCCTGTACTCCACCCGCTCGAAATCCGTCGACTCTTTCATCATCGCCACGAGCTCCTCGCCGCAGGGGAACTTCGAGGCCGACCGCTCGAGGTATTCGTAGGCGGCCTTCTCGCCCGTCACGGCGCCGCCGAGGCGGGGGAGGATGCGCGTGCGATAGAAGTCGTAGAGGGCGCGGAAGGGGCGGTTGGGAGGTTGGCCGAACTCGAGGATGATCACGCGCCCGCCGGGGCGGACAACGCGCGCCAGCTCGGCGATGCCGCGCCGTGGGTCGCTCACGTTGCGGATGCCGAAGGAGATGCTGGCGGCGTCGAATGAGGCATCGGCGAACGGCAGACGAGTCACGTCCGCGACCTCGAACTCGATGTCCGGCGCCTTGTGCCTGGCGATCTCGATCATCTCCGGCACGAAGTCGGTGCCGACCACGCGCGCCCCGGCTCGGTGAAAGGCGATGGCCAGATCGCCCGTGCCGGTGGCGCAGTCGAGCACGCGGTCGCCGCGCCCGATGCCCGCCCACCGCACCGCCCGCCGCCGCCAGAGATGATGGATGCCGGCGGACATGACCGTATTGGCCCGGTCGTAGCGCCCGGAGATGGAGCGGAACATTTCGCGGATGCGCGCCGCGTCGGGGCCGGTGTACATAGTTGTTGGTGGTTAGTTGTTGGTTGTTAGTAGATCGTCCGGCCGTTCTCGCCGACCAACAACTAACAACTAACAACCAACAACTCAATCGTACAATCGCGCGCGATGACGCGCGACTTCGCCTTCATCCAGACCGCGCCCGATCGGCTCTTCGTCGGCTGGGGACCGTTCGAGCAGTTGCCGTTCCGGCGGCCCGACCGGCCGGCGTTTTTTATCACGGATTTCTTCCTCGACGACCCCCACCCCTGGCGCCATCCCGCCGCGTGGGAGGAGCTCTCCGTCGCGGAGCTCGCCGCGCGCTTCGACGATCAGGGCGCGCCGCCCGTGGACTGGGCCACGACCTACGTCACGCCGTTCACGGAGCTCTTCGAGTCGGCGAAGGAGGGGATGGCCCGCGGCGACTTCAAGAAGGTCGTGCCGGTGCTGTTCGAGGAGGGGCGCGTCCGTACCCGCGGCGACTGGCGGCGGCACTTCATCAGCCGCCTCGCCGCCGCCCCGCCGCACATGCGCGCCTACGGCTACTCCTATCAGACGCACGGCGTGATCGGCGCCACGCCGGAGGTGCTGTTCGAGGCCGACGCGCGCGGCTATCGGACCATGGCCCTGGCGGGCACGCGTCCGCTGGCCCGCGCCGCGGAGCTGCTCCGCGACCCGAAGGAGCTGCTCGAGCACCGGCTGGTCGTCGACGACATCGTCCGCCGGCTGGCGCCGTTCGGGAACCTGGAGGTCGGGACGCTGAGCATCCTGGAGCTGCCGTCCATCGCGCACCTGGCCACGCCCATCCGCTTCGAGGAGAACGGCGTGGAGAAGATGTCCTTCTCGGAGATGGTCCGCCGCCTCCACCCCACCGCCGCCTTGGGCGTCTCGCCCCGCACCGCGGCTGGCGAGCGGTGGCTGCGCGAGGCGGACCGAGGGGTGAAGCGGCGGACGTTTGGCGCGCCGTTCGGGCTGGAGCGGCCGGAGCGCTTCGCCGTGGCCCTGGTGGCCATCCGCAACGTGCAGTGGCATGCGGACCGGCTGCGGGTGGGGTCGGGGGCGGGCCTCCTGCCGGAGAGCCAGCTCGAGCGCGAGTTCGAGGAGCTGCGCCAGAAGCGGGAGCAGGTGAAGGCGCTGTTCGGCGTCGAGTCGGCAGTTGCGGTCCCTGTATGACGAACATCGCCGCCGCGCGGGCGCTCATCGCCTCCGTCCGCGCCCTCGGCGCAACCGACTTTTGCGTCTGCGCCGGCTCGCGCAACGCGCCGCTTCTCGTCGTACTTGCCGATATGCCGGTTTACTCATTCGTCGATGAGCGCTCGGCGGGTTTCTTCGCCCTCGGCAGGGCGAAGCGTGATGGGCGCCCGGTCGCGGTCGTGACGACCTCCGGCACGGGGGTGGCCGAGCTGCTGCCGGCGGCCATTGAGGCCTACTACTCCGGGCTGCCGCTGGTGCTGATCACCGCCGACCGCCCGGCGCGCTTCCGCGGCACCGGCGCGCCGCAGTCGATCGAGCAGATCGGGATCTTCGGCGTGTACGCTGCCACGCATCCGGCCACGTGGGACCGCCGCCGCGCGCTGCATCTGAACATCGAGTTCGAGGAGCCGCTGATCGATGAGTAAGCCGCTCGTTCTGATCGGCGGCCTCGCGGCGGATGATCGCGACCGCGTGAGCGACTTCGCGTTGCGCCTGCAGGCGCCCGTGTACGCGGAGCCGCTCTCCGGCCTGCGCGAGGATTCGGCGCTCGCTCACCTGCATGTATTCAATGAGAGGATGCTCAGCCGCGGCGGCTTCGACGAGGTCATCCGCATCGGCAACGTCCCCACCTTGCGCTTCTGGCGCGACCTGACTCTGCCGACCACCCACTACAGCCGCCTGCCGTTCGCCGGCATGGACCATGGCGAGGTGTTTCCGCTCGAAGCGCTCCCCGTCCGCCCGCCCGTCCCGCGCGACGAGGCGTTCTTTGTCGAGGATCGGGACATGGCGCGGAAGGTCGCCGCGATCTGGGACGCGGAGCCCTCATCCGAGCCGGCGATGTTCCGCCGACTCTCCCGCGACCTGCCCCACGGCGCACGGGTCTACCTCGGCAACAGCCTGCCGATCCGCGAGTGGGACCTGGCCGCCACGCGCGAGCCGCGCGGCTTCGTCTTCCAGGCCAACCGCGGCGCAAACGGCATCGACGGCCAGCTCTCCACCTTCTTCGGCTGGTGCCTGCCGGGCGCGGACAACGTAGCCATCCTCGGCGACCTGACCGCGCTCTACGACCTCAACGCGCCGTGGATCGTGCCCCAGCTCGATGCGGACTTTCGCATCGTCATCATCAACAACGGCGGCGGGCGGATCTTCTCCCGTGTGCCGTCGCTCCGCCCGGTCGACCCGGGGTTCCGCGCGCAGGCCATCGAGAACGCCCACGCGCTCCGCTTCGGCGACTGGGCGCGCATGTTCGGCATCGAGGTCACGGAGCTGATGCCCGACGCCGAGGCGACGCGCCGCGCCTGGGACCGCTACGACGCGCTCTGGTCATGATCACCGCCCTGCACGGCTTCCTCGGGCTGCCGTCCGATTGGGACTTTTTGGGCGAGGTCCAAGCGGTCAACCTCTGGTGCGAGGAGATCCCGAGGGAAGGCGACGTGCTGATGGGCTACTCGATGGGCGGCCGCCTCGCGCTGCGCGCGCTGCTGGACGGCGCGCGCTACCGGAAGGCGGTCATCGTCTCCGCGGGCATCGATCGCGCCGAGCCGTCGGCATGGGCCGAGCGCTTCGAGCGCGAGCCGTGGCCGCAACTGATGAAGGCATGGAATGCGCAGCAGCTCTTCGGCGGCCATCAGGTCGAGCGCCGCGAGGAGGACTTTGACCGCGCCGCGCTCGTACGCGCGTTGCGCGAGTGGTCGCCCGCGGTGCTGCCCGCGCCCGAGCTGGAGCGCATCGAGATCCCCGTACTCTGGATCGCCGGCGAGCGGGACCTCAAATATGTGGAGATCGCGCGCCGCGCGGTTCAACGGATGAAGAACGCCGAGCTGTGGATCGCGGAAAACGCCGGCCACCGCGTGCCGTGGGAGCAGCCCGATGCCTTCGCCGCTCGCTTGCGCGAATTCGCCGGCGCGCAGTAGTGTGCGCGGGCTATGGCAGAAACTTGGAGTCCCATCAAAGAGTTCACCGACATCCGCTACGACCGCACCGCCGACGGCATCGCCAAGATCACCATCAATCGCCCCAAGGTACGCAACGCCTTCCGCCCCCAGACCGTGGCGGAGATGAAGGAAGCCTTCGATCTCGCCCGCGACGATGCCGAGATTGGCGTCATCATCCTCACCGGCGAGGGCCCCGACGCCTTCTGCTCCGGCGGCGACCAGCGCGTGCGCGGCAAGGCCGGTTATGTCGACGCGAAAGGCGTCCCCCGCCTGAACATCCTCGACGTGCAGAAGCAGATCCGGAGCATGCCCAAGCCGGTCGTGGCCATGGTCGCCGGCTACGCCATCGGCGGCGGCCACGTGCTGCACGTCGTCTGCGACCTGACCATCGCCGCGGAGAACGCCCGCTTCGGCCAGACCGGCCCTCGCGTCGGCTCCTTCGACGGCGGCCTCGGCGCCTCGTATCTGGCGCGCATCATCGGCCAGAAGAAGGCGCGCGAGATCTGGTTCCTCTGCCGCCAGTACGATGCGAAGCAGGCCCTCGACATGGGCCTCGTCAATACCGTGGTGCCTCTGGAGCGGCTCGAAGAAGAGACGCTGCAATGGTGCCGCGAGATGCTCGCCCTCTCGCCGATGGCCCTGCGTTGCCTCAAGACCGCGCTCAACGCCGATTGCGACGGTCAGATCGGCCTGCTCGACTTCGCCGGCAACGCCACGCTCCTCTATTACCTGTCGGAAGAGGCGCAGGAAGGACGCAACGCGTACGTGGAGAAGCGCAAGCCGCGGTTCGACAAGTTCCCGAGATTCCCGTGAACCCCTGGATCGCCGCCGCGCGCCCGAAGACCCTCGCCGCCGCCGTCGTGCCGGTGATGATTGGCGCCGCGCTGGCGCCGCGTCCACTGCACTGGGCGCTGCTCTTCTTCACGCTCGCGGGCGCGGTGCTGATCCAGATCGGGACGAACTTCGTCAACGACGCGCTCGACTTCAGGCGCGGCGCCGACGGTGGCGAGCGCCTCGGGCCTCTGCGCGTCGTCGCCGCCGGCCTGCTCGGCGCCGATGCGGTGCTGCGCGGCGCGTA
>DATEOX010000731.1:0-2784 GCA_035273585.1 Thermoanaerobaculia bacterium | reverse complement strand
TTGGAGAGGACGTTCGTCATCGGCAGCGGCCGCGGCGTGTGCGGGATGTAGTCGAGCGTGCAATCCGCGGCCGTCTGGCGAAGCCGCAGCGTCGGCGGCGCGAGCTGTTCCTGCAATGCGAGGACGCTGATCACCGCCTCGATTGCGCCCGAGGCGCCGAGGGTGTGCCCGAAGTACGACTTCGACGAGGAGACCGGGATGCGCGGGCCGACCGCGGCGATGATGGCCCGCGTCTCGGCGGAGTCGTTCAGCAGCGTCCCGGTGCCGTGCGCGTTCACGTAATCGACGCCATCCGCGTGCAGCGCCGCCTCCGCCAGCGCGCCGCGCATCGCCGCCTCCGCCCCCCGCCCATCCTCTGCCGGGGCGGTCGGGTGGTGGGCGTCGCACGACGCGCCGTAGCCACACAGCTCGGCCAGAATCGTCGCGCCGCGCTTGACCGCATCGTCCCAGCGCTCGAGCACGAGGTAGGCCGCCCCTTCGCCGAGGGTGATGCCTTTGCGCTCGGCGCCGAACGGCGAGCACGGCTCCGGATCTACAGCCTGTAGGACGTTGAAGCCGCTGTAGGTGAGGCGGCAGAGGGCGTCGGAGCCGCCGGCGAGGGCGACGTCCGCATGATGGGAACGCAGGTAGTCGGCAGCCATGCCGACCGCGGCGCCCGCCGAGGCGCAGGCGGTGGCGTTCGAAACGACGCCCCCGCCAAGGTGGAACACGCGCGCGACGGCGTCCGAAGGGCCCGAGGTCGGCTGCTGCAGCACGCGCGAAGCCGGCGCGCGGCGGCGTCCGCGCACCAGACGTCGAAAGTAGTAGTCCTCGCCTTCGAGCAGGCCGCCCGTCGACGTGCCGGTGGAGACGATGGCCCGCTCGAGCGGAACGTCTCCCGCCTGCTCCAACGCCTCGGCGGCGGCGATCACCGCCAGGCGGTCGGTGCGCGAGAGGCGCCGCGCCTCGCGCTTCGAGATCGGCAGCTCATCGAGGTCGCCCACTTCGGCGGCGATCGTGGTCGGGAAGGTCTCACCCGGGAAGCGGGTCAGCTCGCCGATGCCCGCGCGCGACTCGCGGATCGAGCGCCACACCTCGGCCTTGTTGCGGCCGATCGAGCAGATGATCCCGGCGCCGGTGACGGCGATGCGCGTGGAGAGGTCTGGCTTCCTCATGAGGACGGCGGTTCGGAGAGGTAGAACCTGCCGTGCACCACTTCTACTCCATCGACGGAGCCGCTCCCGGCGAAGCGGAAGATGCCGCCGAACGAGGCCTCCATCCGCACCGTTACATGGACGATTTCACCTGCAACGACCGGCCGCACGACCTCGCATCGATCGACGCCGCTGAGGAAACCGTGTCCCTTCCGCTGGTGAAATGCCAGCCCGCCAGCGAACTGCGCCATCGCCTCGACGATCATGACCTCGAACGGCAGCGGATCGTTCGCCGTGACGAGGAAGACGCCTTCGATGGTGTCTTTGTCCTGGCGCTTCACCGCGCTGGCCGCGCGGAAGGGGATCTGGTGGGGGAGGGAGGCGAGCCAGCTCATCGTCGTGTCATCCTGAGGCGCGAAGACGCCGAAGGATCTCACCGTGCTTGGCAGGAGATCCTTCGCCGTCTGCGCGGCTCAGGATGACACGGAATCACGCCTGCGGCTGTTCGGCCAGCTTCCCGCCCACGAACTCCGCCAGCGAGGCGACGGAGCGGAAGTGGCTCCGGGCGGAGGTCTCGTTCTTCACCTTGATGCCGAACTCGCTCTCCAGCATCACCACGATCTCCAGCGCGTCAATGGAGTCCAGGCCGAGGCCGCCGGCGAAGAGCGGCTCGTCATCGGCGATGTCGTCCGGGGTCATGTCTTCGAACTTCAGCCGCTCGATGAGCAGCTCTTTCAGCTTGTGCTTGAGGTCGTTCATAGGTTGGGCCGGGGCATTTTTACACAGAAGCGGCGGCGGGAAGCGAGTCCCACTCGATGCGCGGCGCGATGACCGGGCGGCGCTTCTGGATGCGGACGAGGGCGAAAAAGAAGGCGAGCTTCAGGCGGTTCCCACGTTGGGCGAAGATGTCGCCGGCCAGCACGCCGACGATGGCCTGGAGCAGGCCGTAGTCCGGCTTCGGCTGCATGAAGACCTCCAGGAACTCGCGGCGGTAGAAGTAGCGGATGAAGCGCAGGTACTTGTTCAAAGCGCCGGTCATCTCACGCTCGTAGCGACGGAGAGCGCGCATCGAGCCGCCGCGGAGGCGCAGCGCCACGGCGTCGGCCACGATCGAGGCGGACTTCATGGCCATGAAGACGCCGGTGGAGAAGATCGGATCGATGAAGCCCGCCGCGTCGCCGGCGAGGGCGAAGTTCGGCCCTACCATCTTTCGCATGGCGTACGAAAAATCCTTCCGTGCGTAGATCTGCGAGATCCGCTCGGCCGCCTTCATCCGCTCCGCCACCCACGGCGTCTCGGCGATGGTCCGCGCCAGCAGCTCCTCCGGCTTCAGGCCGCAGGAGCTGACGTGCTCCCGATCGACCACGAGCCCGACGCTCATCACGTCCTCGGAAACTGGTATGAGCCAGAACCAGGCGTTGCGCAGCACGACGATCACCGTGTTGCCGGCGTTCTTCCCCTCCGCCCGCGGCACGTTGCGGTAGTGGGCGAAGATGGCGATCTTCTTCAGCTCGCCGATTGCCTCCCGGTTCTCCCCGAGCTTGCTGCCGATCAGCGCGCCGTGGCCGGAGGCGTCGACGACGAAGCGCGCCTCGAGCGCGCTCCCGTCCGCCGTGCGTACGACGGCGCGCTGCGGGTCCGCGAGCTCGAC
>DATEOX010000730.1:0-4442 GCA_035273585.1 Thermoanaerobaculia bacterium | reverse complement strand
ACGTCGAGTGCCTCCCGAACGAGATCCCCGACACGATCGACGTCGACGTCAGTCCGCTGGGCAACCATCAGTACTTCCGCATCTCGGACATCAAGCTGCCGGAGAGCGTGAAGGTCCTGGACGACCCGGAGCGCGTGGTCGTCGGCGTGACCCAGGCCCGCGCCGAGGTCGTCGAGCCGACCGCCGCCGTCGAGGCGGGCGCGACTGCCGCCGAGCCGGAAGTCATCAAGAAGGGCAAGCCCGAGGACGAGAAGTAGTCCTACTCTTTCACCGAGCACCCGCCGACGCCCCGCTATCATGCGGGGCGTTCGTGTTTTCGGAGGACAGACCTTGAGAATGATCATCCTTGCCGCGGCCCTCGCCGCCGCGGCTGCGACGCAGACGCCGCTGGAGGTGACGCCGGTGCGCGTCGCCTTCGCCGGCGAGCCGACCGCGCCGTCCGTCGTCGCCGATCCGGGCGGCGGCTTCGTCGTCAGTTGGACGGATAAGAAGACGTCGAGCGTGAACTTTGCCATGTGGCGCGACGGCCGCTGGTTCCAGCCGCGGACGATCACCGCCGGCAAGACGCTGGCCGTCAACCGCGCGACGTTCCCGGTCGTGGCCGAGGCGCCCGGCGGGCTGATGTTCGCGGCGTGGCAGGAGAAGGTGGGCGGGCACGGGCGGCAGGTGCGGCTGGCGCGCTCGTCCAACGGCGGCGCGACGTGGAGCGCGCCGGTGATGCCCCATCCGAACCTCGTCTCGGAGTTCGGCTTCGCCTCCATCGAGCCGGCCAAGGACGGCTCGTTGCACGCGGTCTGGCTCGATGGCCGCGAGCTGAAGGGCGGCATGGAAGGCAACGGCGACATGCAGCTCCGCTACTCCTCGGTCGATGCGGCGGGAAAGGCGAGCGACGTGCTGCTCGATCCGCGTGTCTGCGACTGCTGCCAGACGGCCATGGCCATGACCGATGCCGGACCGGTCGTGGCCTACCGCGACCGTTCGGCGAAGGAGGTGCGCGACATCTCCGTCGTCCGCTGGACGGCGAAGGGATGGTCGGCGCCGAAGACGGTGCATGCCGACGGCTGGGAGCTGCGCGGCTGTCCGGTCAACGGGCCGCAGCTCGATGCGAGCGGCCGAGACGTGGTCATCGCCTGGTTCACGGGCGCGCAGGGGAAGGCGCGCGTCAACGCGGCGTTCTCGAGCGATGGCGGTGCGACGTGGAGCGCGCCGGTGCGGGTGGACGGCGGCGGCGCGACGGGACACGTCGACGTCGGCCTGCTCGCGGACGGCTCGGCGGTCGTGACCTGGACTGCGGGGAAGGAGTTGCTCGCGCGGCGCGTCGTTCGCCGCGGTAACGCCTCGGCGCCGGTCACGGTGGCGAAGCAGGTCGTGGGGGTTCCGCGCCTGGCCGTTTCGAACGACAATGTCGCCGTCGCCTGGAGCACCGAAAAATCAATCGAGATGGCGACGCTGAAGGTCCGTCCGTGATGCGCAAATCGATGCTCGTGCTGGCCGCCGTCGCAATCCTCGCCGCCGGCTGCCGGAAGAAGGAGACTCCCACCCCCGCCGCCCCGCCGCCGCCCAAGCGGGCTGCCGCCGCGCCGAAAACCGCCGCACCGCCCGAACCGCAGACGCCGGCCACGAGCGAGGTCAACATCGGCGCGACCCTCCCCGCGTATTCGGCGAAGACGCTCGACGGCCAGCCGTTCGATCTCGCCTCCACCCGCGGCAAGGTCGTCTTCCTCAATCTGTGGGCCACGTGGTGCGGCCCCTGCGTCTTCGAGATCCCGGAGCTGGAGAAGATGCACAAGCAGTACTCCGCGCGCGGCTTCCAGGTGGTCGGCGTGAGCCTCGACGAGGGCGATCCCGCCCAGGTGGCGGACTTCGTCAAGGAGCACGCCATGACCTATCCGATCGTGCTCGACCCGGAAGGGAAGATGGCCAACGTCCTCCAGACGTCGATCATCCCGACCTCCGTGCTGCTCGACAAGAACGGCAAGGTGGTCTGGAAGAAATACGAGGCGCTGACGGGACCGGACGCGGAGCTGACGAAGGCGGTGGAAGCGGCGCTGCGGTAAGGGGCGGGCGTGTCATCCTGAGACGCGAAGACGGCGAAGGATCTCCTCGCAAGCGCCGGGAGATTCTTCGCCGTCTTCGCGGCTCAGAATGACAGGGTCACGAAAACGGATCCGGCGCCTTCCTCCGGTCCGGCGTCTCCCGGCTCTGCGTCCTCCGGTCGCGCTGGCGCTGGATGAACTGCCGCACGTGGCGGGCCATGGTCGTCAGCAGGAGGCGCATCGGGATGTAGGCCAGGGCGAGCCCGAGGACGAGGGCCGCGGCGATGATCAGGATGGTGAGGACGGAAGACATGGCCTACGCCGTCATCTCATCAGGGGGGCAGTCGGCCGTGGCGCATTCCTTCACGTGATCGACGAGCTGGCGGATGTCGAACGGCTTGGAGAGCACCCGGAAGATCGGCTTCGCTTCGGCGGCCTCGGTTGCGACCTGCAGGTTGGCCGTCATGACGATGACCCAAGGGCGTGGCGCCGGCCGCTCGGTCTCCAGGTAGCGCAGGACGCCGAGGCCGTCCACGCGGGGCATCATCAGGTCGAGCAAGACTGTGCCGTAGTCGTTCCGGGAGAGCTTCTCGATCGCCTCGTGACCGTCGCGCGCGCTGTCGACGTGGAACTTCTCCCGCCTCAGCACCCGCTCCACCATCTGCCTGATGGCGTCGTCATCGTCTACGACCAGGATTTTTTCTTTTGCTTTCTCCGACAACTGGAACCTCTTGCACCTCTGGATTAGCAATCGCTCTGCCAGCGAGCTTTAGTGGAACCACGAGCCGCCGTTCACGTCGATCGTCGCGCCGTTGAGATAGTCGGCCAGCGGGGAGGCGAGGAAGAGCACCGTGCCGGCCACGTCCATCGGTAACCCGATCCTGCGCAAGGGGATCTGCTCCAGGATGGCCTGCCGCTGCTTGTCGATCTCCTCGCGGGCCATGTCCGTCTCGATGAAGCCCGGCGCGATGCAAGTTGACGTGATGTTGTCTTTCGCGCAGCCGCGGGCGATGGAGATGGTGAGGTTGACGAGCGCGGCCTTGGACGCGCCGTAATCGGCGAACTCCGTCTCGCCCCGGTACGCCGCCCGCGAGGCGATGTTGATGATCTTGCCGCCGCCCTGCCGGCGCATCGGCCGCATCGCCAGAAAGGCCGCGTTCGCCGCGCCGAAGACGTTGATGGCGAACGTCTTTTCCCACCCCCGCCGCCATGCCTCGTAGTCCTCACCGTCGAACGGGTTCAGATCGAACACCGCCGCATTGTTGACGAGCACATCCAGCCGACCGAAGCGCTCCACGACCGCGTCGACCATCCGCTCAACCTCGGACGGGTCGGCCATGTCCGCCTGCACGGCCATCGCCCGATCGCTCCCGATCGTGCGCACCACGTCCTCTGCCTCGGGCGCCCCGCGAAAGTAGTTCACGCCGACGCTCGCGCCCGCCTGCCCGAGGAGGATGGCCGCCTCGCGCCCGATCCCGCGCGAGGCGCCGGTGATGAGGATGACCTTGCCGGTGAGGTCGATGGAGATCGCCATGCGGCGCGCAGCCTACTCCATCCTGCTCCGCCAGCTCTCCTTCGACACCTTCCACGCGCCCGCCTCCCGCACCATGATGATTGTGCCGTTGGAGGTCCCGTCGCCGTCTTTCGCCGTGGCCAGGAGCGTGGCCGTGTCGCCCTCGACCGCGCCGCCCGTCACCTTCACATTCTTCGGCTGGAAGGCTTGGATCAGCTTGAGCTGGTCCTTGAACTCCGGGCTGTCCATGTCCTTGGCCCGCTCGGCGGCCACGCTCTTGCGCAGCACCGGGATATTGCCGCCGATGAGCGCCTTGCGGTAGGCGTCGTAGGCCTTGCCCGGATCGCCGCCGCCGGAGGGGAGCGGCGTCCCCTTCGGCTGCTCCGGCTTGTCCGGTTTCGGCACGCCGACGGGAAGGTCGAACTTGACGTCGTACTGATAGATGTTGTCGAAGAAGTCGTCCGGCTTCTCCAGCCAGACGCGCCCCGCGACGCGGTCCGCCTTATGCGTGGTCAGCTCCAGCTTCTGCATCCCCACGCCCGAGACGAAGCTCATCTTCTTCAGGAGCGGACTGTAGACGGCGCCGCTGACGACCTGCTTCTCTTCGGTGATGAGCACCATCACGCCGTTGAGCTTCTGCTTGTCGCGTACTTCCATCAGCTTGAACTCGTCGCTCGCCGCCTCGGGCGGGATGGCCTGGTCGGTGATGAGGATCTGGGTGGCCTTCTTCTTCCTGTCGAACGGGTCCTCGCGTTGCGTCGCGTAGCCGTACTTGAGCTGCACGGTCTTGCCGTTGATGGTGAGCGTGCCGCCGGCGTCGCCGAGCGCGGGGAGCGCGGCCGCGCAGAGGATGAGCATCAGGACCGGGAACCGCAGACGAGTCATCGAAACCT
>DATEOX010000729.1:0-25895 GCA_035273585.1 Thermoanaerobaculia bacterium | reverse complement strand
CGCGCCGACCGCGACCGCGGCGGTGACGGCATCCAGGAGGAGCTGCCGCGTCCGGTCCTGCACGTGCAGCGCGGCGAAGGTGATGCCGTAGCCGGCCACCGCGCCGGCGAGGACGCATTCGGCGAATGCCCGCAGGTCGCCTTCGAGGATCGCGGCGGGCAGCGCTGCGGCGGCGCCCATCAGCGAGCCGAGGATCATCCCGTCCGACGGCTCGCGCTCGTCGCCGGTCAGGCGTACGTACAGCGCCGCGAGCGTGATGAGCACCCCTTCGACGATGAAGCGCGGCAACGGGAGGAAGGCGATGAGCGCGCCGGCGATGAGGCCGGCGACCAGCGGCGTCCGCGCGGCGCGGCCGAAGCCGCCGTCGAGGGTCTTGAAGAAGCGCACCGCGGCCATGACGGCGATGAATGCGGCGATGAGCGCGAGGGCGAGGACGTCGTCGGTCACAGAGGCTCGTCCATTCGGATCGGATGCCGGAGGAAGTACCGCCGCGACCGCTCGATGTCCTGGCGGATCTGGTTCGTCAGCTCCAGCGCCGAGCGGAACTGCTGCTCGCGGCGCAGCAGGCGGTGGAAGTAGAGCCGCACCGTGTCGCCGTAGACGTTGGAGTCGAAGTCGAGGATGTGGCTCTCGATGGTCGTGGCGTAGTTTTCGTAGAGCGTCGGCCGCACGCCGATGTTCGTCACGCTCTCGAACGAGCGGTCGAAGCTCTCGAAGCGGCAGGTGGTGACGAAGACGCCGCCGCTCGGGAAGAGGTCGTTGAACGGATCGACGTTGACCGTCGGGAACCCCATCTTCCTGCCCAGCCTTCGCCCTGTCGCGACGCGGCCATCGACAAAGTACGTGCGGCCGAGAGCGAGGGAGATGGTGTGCATCGCCCCCTTGGCGATGGCGTTGCGGACCAGCGAGCTGGAGACGCGGATGCCGCGCACGCGCACTTCGCTCACGCCTTCCACGCGAAAGCCGTGCTTCGCCCCCGCCGCCTCGAGCATCTGCAGGTTGCCTTCGCGCCCCGCGCCGAATGCGAAGTCACGCCCGATGCGCACCTCGGTCACGTTCAGCGAGTTGACGAGCAGGTCCTGGACGAAGCGGTCGGCCGTCCAGCGGGAGAGCTCGTGCGTGAAGGGGACGATGAGCATTGCATCGATGCCCATCGCCCGGAGGATCTCCTCCTTCTGGGCCAGGGTGAGGATCTGCTTCGGCACGCGGTCCGGCGCGACGATGGAGAGCGGGTGGGGATGGAAGGTGATGACCGCCGACGGCTTGTTCGTCTCGCGCGCCCGGGTCACGACGCCGCGGATGATCTCCTGATGGCCGACGTGCATGCCATCGAAGTTGCCGATCGTCGCCACGGCGCCGCGGGGGAGGTCGGTGGAACGGAGCGGATCGGTGAAGACGAGCATTACGGACGGCGAAGTGTATCGCGTGTCATCCTGAGCCCCGCAGAGGGCGAAGGATCCGCACCTTCAGGCGCGGCGCGAGATCGGTACGGATCCTTCGCCGTCTTCGCGGCTCAGGATGACACGTCTCTCATGCCAGTCGCAGCGACGGCACCGGCTGCGCGATCCGTTCCCAATCCGGCCCGCGGTCGCCGAGGAGCTGGATGAACTGCTCCACCATCTGCGGGTCCCACTTGCCGCCGCTCGCCTCGCGCCTCAGCGTCCCGAGCGCCGCCTCGTGCGTGAGCGGCGCGGGGCGGTACGAGCGGTGCGAGGTCAGCGCGTCGTACGCGTCGACGATGGACAGCAGGCGCACCTCGTGCGGGATGCCCTCGCCGCGCAGGCCGTCGGGGTAGCCGCGGCCGTCGTAGCGCTCGTGGTGGTGGCGGATCAGGCGCAGCACGGAGTGCAGCGTCAGCAGCGGGCGCACCATCTCCTCGCCGATCACCGGGTGGTCGATCACGCGCAGGAACTCGTCGCGCGTGAGCGGGCCCTGCTTGTTCAGGAGCGACTCGGGGACGGCGATCTTGCCGATGTCGTGCAGCAGGCCGGCCACGCGGATGCGCTCCGCATCTTTGGCTGACAGGCCGACGTGCAGGGCGAAGGTGCGGGCCAGGTCGGCCACGCGCTGCGAGTGGCCCTTCGTGTATTGGTCCTTCGCCTCCAGGGCCAGGGCCAGGGCGCAGATCACGTTCTGCGTCTGCTCCAGGTCGGCGTGGAAGTCCTTGAGGCGGAGCAGCGACTGGATGCGCGTGATCAGCTCCAGCCGGTTGAGCGGATAGCTGATGAAGTCGTCCGCGCCGGCCACGATGGCCTGCTGCCGGAGCGCGTTGTTGCGATGCGAGGTGAGAACGATCACCGGCAGGAACTCGTAGCGCGGGTCGGCGCGCAACAGGCGCAGCGTCTCGGCGCCGTCCTGCTCGGGCATGATGAGGTCGAGGAGGACGACGTCGACCGGCTCGCCGGCCAGGACCTGCATGGCCCGCGCGCCGTTCTCCGCGACCGTGACGTGGAAGCCGGCCTCTCCGAGGGTGGCCTTCACCAGGTCGCGATTCAGCTTGTTGTCGTCGACGCAGAGCACGCGCGCCTTGGAGGTCTCGCTCGGCCGGAGGTGCTTGCCCACCGGCTCGGCGGGCTCCGCGGCCTCGTCGGCGAGTGTGGCGATGAAGGTGCGGGCGAGCTCGCGTTCGAACGCGCCGCCGTCCGCCTCGCTCTGCAGCCGCGCCGCGGCGACATCCGGCGCAAAGCCCTCCTCGTGCACCAGCTCGTCGAAGCGGTTGGCCACGCCGACCACCTGCGCCTCGAGCGGGATCGCATCGCCCTGGAGCGCGTCGGGGTAGCCGTGGCCGTCCATCCGCTCGTGATGCCAGCGGACGATCGGCACGAACGGGGCGAAGGTCTTCATCGGCTCGAGGATCGAGGCCCCCATCCGGGTGTGCTCGCCGATGCGCTTGCGATCATCATCGGTCAAAGAGCTCATGGTCAGGAGCTGGTCGGGGACGCCGATCATGCCGACGTCGTGCAGCATGGCCCCTTTCTCGATCGTGTCGATCTCGTCCCGGCGCATGCCGAGCTTCTCCGCCAGGCGCCGCGCGTGCCGCGCCACGCGCTGCACGTGGCCGCCGCTGCGCGGGTCCTTGTTCTCCAGCGCGGTGGTCAGCGTGAGGATGATGTTCTCGCTGGAGTCGAGCTCCTTGCGCAGGTTGCGGATCTTGATCAGCGAGCGGATGCGCGTCCGCAGCTCTTCCCGGTTGATCGGCTTGTTCAGGAAGTCGTCCGCGCCGCAGCCGAGGGCCCGGATCTTGTCGTCCGTGCCCGTCAGCGCGGTGAGCATCAGGATGGGAATCGTCCGCCCGCCGGGCTGGGCCTTGATGCGCGAGCAGGCCTCGTATCCATCCATGTTCGGCATCATCACGTCGAGCACGATGATGGCCGGGTCGTGCCGTGGATAGAGCTGCACCGCCTCGGCGCCATCGCGCGCCGTGACCACCTCGTAGCCCCACGACCAGAGGTACTCCTGCAGCAGTTGCAGGTTCTGCTCGTTGTCGTCGACCGCGAGCACGAGGTCGCGTTCGGCCGGGCTGGTCGATGGCTGCGCGATGGACATATGGAGGTGGGTCGCTGAGCGGGCAATTATAAGCTGAGCTGCTCGGGCTCGCCGTAAACGATCCGGTCACCCTCGACCCGTGCGATCTTGCTCAACTCATGGTTTTTCGTCTGCCCCGGCCCGAGGATGTGGATCACCTCGATGCCCCGCCGCACCAGCTCGTCCGCGAGCAGGTTCCGATGACACCTCCAGGGCACTGCCTCGGCGCACATGACCGCGGTTCGTTTCCCGCTCGACACCAGCGTTTCGATGGCTCGTCTTGCCTCGGGCGTCGGCAGGTAGTCCGCGTAGGCCCGGAACTGGTCGTTTTTCAGCGCTTTGTTGCGCGAGTCCGGCAGCGGCTTCCGCCGCCCGCCGAGGTCGACCAGGTGGATATATTCGAGAGGCAGCTCCCGCTCCAGCGACTCGCGTGAAAAGTGCGGATGGCGGCGGGAGCCAGGATAGCGGCGGATGTCCGCCAGCCGCTCGACGCCGTTCTCGCGGAGGAGGGCGACGAGCTCATCGAGAGAGCGGGTGGAATGGCCGATGGTCCAGATCGTCATGATTCGCCGAATAATGGTCATGTAGCATCTGTTTGACCCGCTGTCGAATGGCCTACTACTCCGACCACGCCCAAGAGCTCAAGCGCGACCTCGCCCGGGAGATCCCGACCGAGGCCCTCCGCGAGCTCCATCAGAAGCGGCCTCTGCTGCATGCGCTCGTCGCCTTGGCCAACGTCGCGGCGCTCGTCCTCTCCGCGGTAGCCATCCTCCACTTCGACCGTTGGTACTACTGGCTCCCGTTCGCCTTCGTGGCCGGGTTCGCCGTCTTCGACTTCACGGTGCTGCTGCACGAGGTCGTCCACCGCGCGGTCCTCTCGGAGTCGAGCGAGCGCGCCTACCGCATCCTCGGTCTGATGTATGCGATGCCCAGCGGCATCTCGGCCTCGCAGTTCACGAAATGGCACCTCGACCACCACGCCGGCCTCGGCTCGTTCGAAGAGGATCCGAAGCGCCACTACCTCTCACCGAAGCTCAACGCCCGCTGGCTGAAGTTCCTCTACTTCACGCCTGCGCTGTTTCCGATCTACTTCCGTGCCGCGGCGAAGGAGACGGCGTCGTATCCGCCCGAGATGCGGACGCGCATCGCCCGCGAGCGGCTGGCGACCATCCTCTTCCAGTTCGCCATCCTCTTGGCCATCGCTTTCCTCGGCGGCTGGTACGTGGCCTGGAAGCTCTACCTCGTCCCGATCTTCTTCATCTTCCCCATCGCCTTCGCCCTGAACCGCCTCGGCCAGCACTACGACATCGATCCCGAAGACCCGGCGCAGTGGTCGACGCTGGTGAAGGGCTCCTGGTTCTGGGACGTGGTCTTTCTGTTCTCGAATTACCACCTCGAGCACCACTACTTCCCCGGCGTGCCGTTCTACAACCTCCCGCGCCTGCAGCGCCTCCTGCTGCCGTTCTACGAAAAGCGGGGGATGACCGCTCGCAGCTACGGCTCGCTCGTCTGGCGGTACCTCATCCTCAACCGCAAGCCGCACACGAAGTGGATCGGCGAGCCGGCGGCCGTCGCGTCAGAGCAGCCCGGCTTCTAGCGCCTTGAGCACCGCGCGCGTCCGGTCGCGGACGCCGAGCTTGGAGAGGATGCTCGACACGTGGTTCTTCACCGTTCCCTCCGCCGTGTCGAGCGCGCCGGCGATCTCCTTGTTGCTGTAGCCGCCGGCCATCAGCCTGATGACCTCGCGCTCGCGCGCAGTCAGCGGATCGACCAGGCGCGCCGGCGCGGCGCGGATGCCGCGCAGCAGCCGCTCGGTGATGGCCGGCTGGAAGAGCGACTCGCCCGCGGCGACGACTTCGATGGCGTGCACGAGCTGCTCGAGCGAGACGTCCTTGAGCAGAAAGCCGCGCGCGCCGGCGCGGATGGCGTCCAGCACGACGTCCGCATCATCGAAGGTGGTGAGGACGATGCAGCGCTCGTCCTGCAGCCGTTGCAGCACCTCGATTCCGTTCATGCGCGGCATCCTGACGTCGAGCAGCACGACGTCCGGCTTCAGCTCTTCGATCAGCCGCAGCGCCTCTTCGCCGTCGCGCGCCTCACCGCAGACCTCGATCGCCGGCGCGAGCTCCAGCAGGCGATGGGTGCCCTGCCGGATGAGCATCTCGTCGTCGACGATGAGCGTCCGGATCATGGCAGGGTGGCGAAGATGCTGAAGCCGCTGCCGGGCGTGGTGGAGAGCTCGATGCGTCCGCCGGCGCGCTCGATCCGCTCGCGCATCCCACGCAGGCCGAAGCCGGGCGTGGCGCCGTCCGCGCCGCGGCCGTCGTCGCGGGCGCGGATCTCGAGCTGCCCGTCCACCGACTCGATGGCGATCCAGAGGTTGCGCGCGTCCGAATGGCGCGCGGCGTTGGTCACGATCTCCTGCGCGCAGCGGAGGAGGATGTGCGCCTTCTCCGGATCGCTGATGGTCAGCCGCTCGTCGATGTCGAGGTGCACGTGCGGCGAGGGCAGCGCGCCGATCATCGTCCGCAGCGCCGCGGCCAGGTTCTCGTCGTCGCTCTTCATGCTGGCCACGAGCTCCCGCACATCGGTGAGCAGCAGCTTCGCGATCGACTGCGCGGTCTCGATCCGCTCCCGCGGCGCGCCGTCCGTCTGATGCTTCGCCGTCTCGAGGTTGAGCGAGAGGGCGGTGAGGTGATGCCCGAGCGCGTCGTGCAGCTCCTGCGAGATGCGCAGCCGCTCGCCGATGCGCGCCAGCTCCGCGCGCGTGGCGGCCTCGCGGTGCAGCGCGCCGATGGTGAAGAAGGCCAGCAGTTGGAAGCCGAGGTAGGGCGGGGTGAGGAGGGTCGCCGCTCTTGGGCTCCAGTGGACGGCAATCGCGCCGAAGAGGAGCGCGGACTGCACGGCGATCCAGAGCACGCCTTTCTTTGGCGTCAGCATCGCCGCGAGCTGCATCGCGATCAGCACGAGCAGCGAGCCTTCGAAGCCGTCGCAGAGGAGGAGGACCATCGTCACGACGCACGTCGCCTGCAGCGCAAGCAGCAGCAATGTCGGCTTCTTCGGCAGGACGAAGGCCGCTCCGAATCCGAGGAACACCACCGCCCACCAGGCGAACGTCCGGAGCGAGAGCGGCGTCTGGACGACCACCGGCACGCCGGTCATCAGCCACGCGGCGAGACCGCCGATGCGGAGCAGCTTCCGGTCGTCCATCGCCTCATCATAGGCCTCGCCGCGTGCCGCCGCATGTGCCGAAAGTCATGCTTCTCCGCCCGCCCCTTCCGGCACAGGTTTTCCGCGCCTCGGCGCCGTAAGTTGGCCATCGAAGGAGAACCGACCATGCGACTGATCCTGCTCTTCGTGCTGTTCGTGACCCGCTCGCTCGCCGCCGCCGAGGACGCGCGGGTCGACTTTCTCAAGGCGATCGCCGCGCGCGACGAGGCGAAGGTGCGCGCGATGCTCGCCGCCGATCCGGAGCTCGTCAACTCGAAGACGAAGGACGGCCGCTCCGCGGTCCTCGTCGCCCTCTTCCACAACGACAAGGGCTTCCTGCCCCGGCAGCAGAACACGATGCTCCCCATCATCGCCGCCGCCCACCCGCGGCTCGACGTCTTCGACGCCGCCGCCCTCGGCGACGCCGCCACGCTCCGCGGGCTCCTCCGCCGCGACCCCGCCCAGGCGCGCGCCGTCCACCCCTTCGGCTGGACCGCCCTGCACATCGCCTCGTTCGCCGGCCAGCTCGATGCGATGCGCGTCCTGCTCGACGCCGGCGCCGACATCCAGTCCCGCGGCAAGTCCCGCTTCCGGAACGCGCCGCTGCACACGGCGATGCTCACCGGCCAAATCGAGGCGGTGAAGCTCCTCCTCGACCGCGGCGCCGACCCGCTCATGCGCCAGGCCAAAGGCTTCACCCCGATGCACGAAGCCGCCCTCCTCGGTCGCCTCGACTGCGCCCGCCTCCTCCTCGACCACGGCGCGGAGATCAACTCCCGCTCCGACGACGGCCGCACACCCCTCTCCGAAGCCCTGCGCGGCGGCCACACCGCACTGGCGGAGTTCCTGCGCGGGCAGGGCGGGGTGGTGGAGGTGACGGCGAATCTGATGGAGTCGCCGGATTAGCGAATCCTGATGCGTTCCGGCGTCACGACGAAGAGTCTGCCCTCCAACGGCAAGAGCTCGTCGAGATGTGCGAAGAATCGGCGGATGAGTGCCTCGATGTACGGCGTGTCCGCCCCTCGAGGGAGCGTGAGCACGACAATGCCGGTGTACTGACGCGGATCGAACACGCGAACATCGGCAAAGTCGAAGTCGCCGGTGATGAGACAGCGGCTGTTGGCAGTGGCAAATGCCACGATCTGCGTATCGGGCGCAGCGGCGAGGCCGATGCTCCGCGCGAGGGTTGCGTCGTGGCCGAGCTCCTGGACTACCTCGGCGGCACGATTCGGCAAGTCGGCGTCGATGAAGAACCGCACGCGATTACTGCACCGGTACCGGCCGTTCCTGCTCCTGCTCGACCAGCTCCGCGGCATAGTCGATCGCGGCGATGACGTCCTCGATCGTGACGCCGTACTCCTCCGCGATCTTCTCGCGCGTCATGCCTCCGGCCAGCTCACCCAGGATGCGGATCACCGGCACCCGCGTCCCGCGGATCACCGGCCGCCCGTGCTGGATCTGCGGATCGATCTTGATGCGCTCGTGCATCGCTACATTGTAGCGCCGCCCCTCACACCAACTGCTGCAGCGCCCTCTCCATCCTGCGGATGCCTTCCGCCGCCTCGTCCATCGTCAGGTTGAGGGGCGGGCGGAAGCGTGCGGAGCGATGTCCGGACGAGAGCACCATCACGTCGTTGCCCATGAAGGCGCGCAGGGCGTTGTCCCGGGCATCGCCGCTGGGGAGGTCGAAGGCGGCCATGAGGCCGCGGCCGCGCACGTTCGAGACGAGCGACGGGAACTCGTCCGCGAAGCGCTGCAGCTCACCGACAAAGTACGCGCCGACGGTGGCCGCGTTCTCCACCAGGCGCTCCTCGTCGATCACCTCGAAGTAGCGCTGGGAGCGGACCATGTCCGTCAGGTTGCCGCCCCACGTCGAGTTGATGCGCGACGACACGGTGAACACGTTGTCGTCGATGTCGAAGATCCGGTCGTTCGAGGCGAAGCCGCAGACCTGCGTCTTCTTGCCGAAGCAGAAGAGGTCCGGCTCCACGCCGTAGTTCTGGAACGACCACATCCGGCCGGTGATGCCGACGCCGGACTGCACTTCGTCGAAGATGAGGAGCATGTCGTTCTCGTCGCAGAGCTGGCGCACCGCGCGGAAGAACTCCGGGCGGAAGTGGTTGTCGCCCCCCTCGCCCTGGATCGGCTCCATGATGAACGCCGCCACCTCATCCTTCCGCTCGGCGAGGAACTGCCTGGCTTGGGCGAGCGCAGCCTCCTCGCGACGCGCGGCGTCCGCCAGCGACTCGTCCGTCAGCGGGAAGTGCAGCTTCGGGTTGTCGATGCGCGGCCAGTCGAACTTCGGGAAGTACTGCGTCTTGCGCGGATCAGCGGTATTCGTCAGCGACAGGGTGTAGCCGGTGCGGCCGTGGAAGGCCTCCCGCAGATGCATGATCTGCGTGCCTTTCTCCTCCGTGTAGCCCTTCTTGAAATTCTTGCGTACCTTCCAGTCGATGGCCGTCTTGACGGCGTTCTCGATGCCGAGGGCGCCGCCTTCGATGAAGAACATGTGCTTGTTGAGGGTGGGCGGGACGGCGATGCGGGAGAACGTCTCGACGAACTCGGCCATGTAGGTCGTGTAGATGTCCGAGTTGGCCGGCTTGTTGATCGAGGCCGTGGCGACCTTGTCCCGGAACTCGGGGTTGTCGAGGCGGGGGTGGTTGTAGCCGATGGGGCAGGAGGCGAAGTTCGTGAAGAAGTCGAGCACGGCACGGCCGCGGCGCGAGTCGAAGACCCATGCCCCCTTCGACTTCTCCAGGTCCATGACGATGTCGTAGCCATCGGCCAACATGTGCCGGGACAAGACGTTATGCACCTCGGCGGGCTGGACGTGGATGCGACGATCGATGATGGGGGTGACGGACATGCAGGTGAGCTCCTATGAAAAAGTGCGGCGGGATGATATCAGTTGCCGTTCCTGGTTGTCGGTGGCTGACCGATGACCGCATCACACGTCTTCACAGGAGTCTCCATGAAAGAAATCGTCATCCTCGGGGGCGCCCGCACGCCGATCGGATCCTTCCTCGGCACCCTCTCTTCCCTCTCCGCCCCCAAGCTCGGCTCCATCGCCATCAAGTGCGCCATGGAGAACTCCGGCGTCACGCCGGACCGCATCCAGCAGGTGATCATGGGCAACGTGCTGCAGGCCGCCGTCGGACAGGCGCCTGCGCGCCAGGCCGGCATCGGCGCGGGCATCCCGCCCGAGGCTGGAGCCGTGACCGTGAACAAGGTGTGCGGCTCGGGCATGAAAGCCTTGATGTACGCCGCGAACGACATCCGCTGCGGCGAGTACGACATCGCCGTCGCGGGGGGCATGGAGTCGATGTCCAACGCGCCGTACGCGCTGCCCCAGGCCCGCACCGGCTACCGGATGGGCCCCGGCAAGATGATCGACGTCATGATCCATGACGGCCTGTGGGACCCGTACGGCGACAAGCACATGGGCAATTGCGCCGAGACTTGCGTGGCCAAGTACAACTTCACGCGCCAGCAGCAGGACGACTTCGCGCGTGAGTCGTACCGCCGCGCGCAGGAGGCGGTGAAGAACGGCAAGTTCCGCAAGGAGATCGCCGTGGTCGAAATCCCGTCGAAGAAAGGGTCGGCGGTGATCATCGATGACGAGGAGCCGTTCACGGCGCCGCTGGACAAGATGTCGACGCTGAAGCCCGCCTTCCAGAAGGATGGCGGCACGGTGACGGCCGCGAATGCCTCGAAGATCAACGACGGCGCCGCGGCGCTGGTCGTCACCTCGGCGGAGTATGCGGAAGAGAACGGCCTCAAGCCGATGGCGCGCATCATCGCCCAGTCGACGGCGGCGCAGGAGCCGGAGTGGTTCACCACCGCTCCGGCCAAGGCCATCGACATCGTTCTCCGCCGGGCGAACATGACCGTCGATGACATCGATCTGTTCGAGGTCAACGAGGCCTTCGCCGCGGTCGCGCTCGCCGCGATGGAAGACGCGAAGATCCCGCACGACAAGCTGAACGTCAACGGCGGCGCGGTGGCCCTCGGGCACCCGATCGGCGCCAGCGGCGCGCGGCTCATCGTCACGCTGATGCACGCCCTGCAGGACCGCGGTCAGAAGCGCGGCCTGGCGGCCATCTGCATCGGCGGCGGCGAAGCGGCGGCGATGATCATCGAAATGATCTGATCTCGCCTCACCGGCGCCACAATCGGAGTCGATGCTGTCTCGCATGAGACGGCATCGACTCCTCCTCCTCATTCTCTTCTTCGCCGTGCCGCTGCGCGCCGGCACGATCCTCGACCTGGGTGACTTCCACGGCAAGGAAGTGCCGGCTCGCGACGGCGAGGAGTGGCTGGCCCTGACCTGCAGCGGCGACTCGTGCGTGGTATTGCCTACACGCGTGCGCGTCGAGCCGTTCGCGGACATGTCCGACAAGCATGGCCAAAAGAGCGGGCGCCAGGTCAGCGTCGCGATGCCGGCGGAAGACGTCGTGGCGCTGTTGCGCGATGTGCCGGGCGTGGTCAGCGGCTCGGTGCGCACGGTGCCGGAGAGCGACATGGACGGGAACGCGATGAAGTTCGACGGCGAGCGCTACGAGCTGGTCGTCGATGAAAAGGACGGTGCGGTGTCGCTGCGCAGCGGCCGGCGATCGCAGCAGATCGGCGAAGCAGGCATGGTCTGGACAGTGCAGTGGGCGGGCGATCTCGACCGCGACGGCAAGCTCGATTTCATCGTCAGCTTCGATGGCGACAACGTCTGGGGCCTGGAGCTGTTCCTCTCATCGAATGCGCGGCCGGGCGCGATGGTGCATCGCGCGGCGGTCGTCAATCACTTCGGCTGCTGAGGCGCCAGCCAGTCGGCGAGGCCTTGCATGTCCGCCAGCTCGCGGCCGGGGATGCCGCCCGGCAGCGGCTGCTCATGTTTGCGGTTGATCCACGCGTTCGGGATGCCCATCGCGTTCGTCGGCAGAATGTCGTGGAAGTTGCTCTGCGCGGCGTGCAGCCAGCGCGCGTCGCCAATTCTCTCCCGCGCCGTGAGAAAGTGCGGCGGCGCGGGCTTGTAGCTGCGCACCTGCTGGGCGGTGATCACGAGCGCGAAGTCGACGGTGAAGCGGCGGCGCGTGCCGGCCAGGAGGTCGTCATCGACATTGGAGAGGATGCCCAGCCGGTAGCCGGCGGCGGCGAGGCGCTCGAGCGCGGCGTTCGTGTCGGGGAACGGCTGCCAGTAGGGGAGGCTGTTGGCGAGGAACGTCGCGCGCTCGTAGGCGACGGGCCAGCCGAGCATGTGCGCGACGCGCGCCGCGCTCTCGGTCAGGACGTCGTGGTAGCGGCGGTAGCGCTCGTGCTCGACGACCGGCTCGATCGCCGCGTACGCGCCGAGGATCTGGGCGCGGTCGAGGTGGACGCCGTCGGCTGGACGCGCGTCGCTGGCATCGCGGTGGCGAGGCGCATTGATGGGTTCGTGGCGCAGGCGTAAACACGCGCCCTCGCCGAAGATCAACGTCGATACCCGTGCGAGGCGATACGTGAAAGAGGCAGAAATGTTACACCGGGGCTTCGCCATGGCGGAAAGGATGCCAAACTGGTCAATCCGGAATTACGTGCGTTGCGACTCGTTGCGATTGAGCGTATCGACGATACGTCGTGATACAACTCGGTCAGAGCCTTAGGTGCGAACTGGCCGCCGGAAGTGATGACCAGAGCCGTGGAAGTGTCGAGTGCCAAAACTTCTCTTGATCGTGCCACCATGCTTCATCGGAAGGGAACTCGATTTCGAGATTGGGTTTCCTGTGCACCTCGTGTTTCTCGCGAGAAGCGCCCGCCTCACCGGCTGGAACGTTGACTATCTGGACATGACCCTGGAAGAGAAGGAGGGTCACGATAGCTTCGCTATACTCGGCGGCCTGCTGTCCGATCGAACGCTGTGCGCAGTCGGAATCTCTAATCACACGGTGCGTACCTCGATCACGACTCGCGCCGTGGCCGAACGGGTCAAAGCGCAGCGGCCTGAGCTGAAAATCATCGTCGGCGGTGTCAACTCGACGTTCATGTGGCGGGAGTTGCTCGAAACTTGTCCTGAGATCGACTATGTGCTACGCGGATACGGGCAAAGAGGATTAGGCTCACTTCTGGCATTCTTGGATGCGGGTGCCCCCCTGAGGGCTCCTGGTCTAGCCTACCGGACGGCTGACGGGGTGAGCACGCTGGCGATGGAATCGGTCGCCGCCGACGACTTCGCCGTCCCGCTGATCGAGGACCTGCCGGTAGGCCGGTACCTGGAATGGACCCGCACGTACCCGCTGCTCACGCACACCGGTTGCGGATTCTCGTGTAATTTCTGCACGTCAGTGATGCCCGGCCCTTATCAGAGCCGCGAGGTCTACCGCGACGTCAAGGACGTCATCAGGGAGATGACCATGGCTCTCGACGCGGGCTTCGAGCGGTTCTTCGTCAGCGATAACATCTTCACCTCGCAACGAGAGAAAGCACTGCTTTTGTGTCGGGCGATGTCTGGGGTAGGAATTCCGCGAAGGACGACATGGGTCTGCATGACGCGTGTTGAGCTAGTGGACGAGGAACTTCTTCGGGCGATGCGTGCCGCTGGCTGCGTCAACGTGGCCTTCGGCGTGGAAACGGCCGGAAGGCGGGGCTGGACGGACCTTCGCAAAGGCCGCTATTCGGAAGACGTCATCATGAAGGCGTTTCGTCTCACACGGGCAGCGGGAATTGGCACGACCGCTTATCTGATGCTCGGTCTTCCGTCCCAAACGGCCGAGGACATCGAGGAAACCATCGAGCTCGTGCGGGTGCTCGATCCCGACTATCGCGTGGTGAGCTTCTTTCAGCCGTTTCCAGGGACCGCCTACTGGAATGATCCCCAGGAATTCGGACTATCGGAAATTGTGCCACTGGAGGATTGGAACTTTCACGAAGAACCGGTGTGCCGAACCGCACATCTCGGTAAGGCGGACCTTTTGCGGGCCGCGACTCGCTTGTATTTGGATCGCGGCAGCGCGCGTGCCGCGGCGATCGACGTCGACCACGACAGCCTCGTGTGGAGAAGCGACAGCTCCGCAATGGCGAGCCTTCCGGAGCCGGTGAGCGACGCCTTTCGCCTTTGCGATGGATCGCTGACTATCACGGGTATTCTTAACCGCTGTCATCAACAACATGGTTCACGCGGGCGTCTCATTGCGCTATACTGGCTTTCTTCCGCCCTAGCCGATGGAACGATGGACATACTCTTCGCGAACTGCGATATGGAGGTGCGGAATGGTGTCTAAAGTTGAAAGCGATTCAACGAAAGAGAAACAGCGCGCGTCGAGAGATAGATTGGACAGTGTGATAATGGAAGACTGGTTGGCAACCCGATCCCCGATTCCGCCGGCACAGCCAGGAGGGGAGGCAGTGGGCGCCCAGCCGCCTCGGAAACCGCGGCAGGAACCGCGCAAGAGTGTGGTTACGCGCGTGCGATGACTCAACGCCGCAGATCGCGACGTGCCGCCACGCAGCCAGAGGCTGCCAATACTGGCATGACGGCGGCGCCGTCGGAGCAACTCTCAAAGAAGCCCAACCAGAAAGTCGAACTACCGCTCGGTGAGGTGAGCCCGGCGGCAAGTAATGCCGATTCCGACAAGGAGACAATACTCAAATCCGCAGCAATCGAGCTCGAAGCTGCGATTGCGTGTCTATCGGGACTGACCGGCGTTCTCGAAACGGTTCGGGAAGATCTGCGATCCTTGCGTATTATGCTGGCGTCCAATCTCATTCTTGTGTTCAGCGTCCCTATCGCTACGCTCGCCGTCCAAGATCGCTATGTTTTCATCGAGCCTCTGCCGCCCGACACTTTCGCTGCGGGCATCAGGGCGCTTCTGCCGTACTGCATAATGGGGATTTGGGCAGCCGCCGTGATTGTCTTCGGAAGAACCATTCCAACGCTCCTCGAAAGAAATGAGAAGGAACGACACGCTGAGTCGGAGATCGTGGCAGTAACCGATGCCTTAACGCGTAATGACATCATTGAGGGCGTAAAGCGCCTTTCCAGTTCCATTCGGTATTACATTGAAGCGGTCGCGAAGATGCGCGAAATCCGAAAACCGTTCATGTGCTCATTCGTTCTCTTCGTCATCGCGATCTCAATCGAACTACTGTTATACCTCTTCGCCCCCTTGAGGAGATGATAATGTACGTTGCATATCTTACCGACTGTGATGCGGGATGGAATTGGAACCGGACTCTCTCACCCGTCGACAAGAAAGAGTTTTTTCCGTTGTCTAGCTGGATACGTGACGAAACGCGAAAAGCTCTGATGGCCCACCGCCGTGTCTGGATATACTGGCCATACTCGCATCCAGACCATGGGCCTAAGATCGAAGAAGAACTAAAGAAGATCGATGACATGGTCGTAAGCGAGCCGCTCACGAATCCCGCATACCGTGAAGAGGCTTCAAGGAGTATCCGATATAGCTCGAAACCGATCAAACGGAGGCTGGAAACGGTTGAGGGCGCACGTTGCGTTGTCTATTACGTGGAACCCTCGAGCATGGCTGAGCGTCCAAGAGGCGAGCGAGGATGAGCGGGCCGAGCGAGCAGTTCCTTCGAGCGTTTTTCTTTGCGGATGGGCGTCATCCGAACCCTGCTGAGGCTCGCCGTGTGTTCGATAAAGTGTTTGTAGAGCCGCCGACACTTGCCAGTCTCGCTGAGGTGGCAAGGCCGATGACAGGGACGACGAAAGTTCTAATCATCGACGGACATCCGCGCTCTGGAAAAACCTGGAGTGCCGTAAGGGTGGTGGCCGATCTGATCGATGAGCTTGGGCTCTCAGAAGATGAATACTGGACTTCAGGCATGGACTCGCTCAGGGTAGCTCCGGACGACAACACAGATCTTCTGACAGTATTGCGAAATGCAGCGGACGCCCTGTCCGGCAAACGGTGCCTTCGAGTAGTATTCTTCGATGACATCCTTGGTACGAATCGGATGCGACCGATGGGCGACATCGAGGCCGTTCGTGGGGAGATCGGTCGCTATTTACGATGGAACGCTGAGAATCGTTTCATTCGCGCGATGTCAGACGATTCGGTTCTCCTGATCACAGGACGATCCCTTCATGTTACGCTTACCAAGCTGATCCTGGGTGTCGACATCAGACAGTCCCATGATGACGATTCAGTGACCGTACTGAATTCACGCCGAGGTCTTTTTCGAACGAGTGGAAAGGGTGATCCGTTCGGAACGTTCGACAAAGGCTCGCTCGATGACGTGTACGTCAGAAACCGTGAATTTCATACATTCGCGCCGTCCGACGAAGCCTATTGGCTCGCTGCAGCCGTGCCATTGCTGGCGTTCGACGAGAAGCGTCCCTTGACGGCCAGCCAGAAGCGAGCTGCTGCGAGAACGCTGTTTGGTGAGGATCTCGAATGTCTCGCCCGTGAAATCAATCTGCTTGCGGCAAACGAACGGCAGCCGGCACGTCCGGAATGGTTGGTAGAGGCGCTTGCGAGTCTTCGCGCATCATATTTCGTGATGGTGGCTCCAGGGTTGGTTTTCCTTGATCCTTTCGCTTATGAAGCACTCGGCGTCGACCGCGCTCTGAGCGAAGAGCTCAGTCGCAGCTTATACCTTTTTGAGAGCGAGGGTGTATTCCGTTCGGGAAGACTTCCTAATGAGATGTACATGCTGGCGGTCGACGACCACCTGCGGGAGTTTATCAAATTTGCGGCCCAGACGTTCGTTGCGCTGGCGGCGCCAAGGACTGCCGAGGAGATCATCCCGCCGCTCGGATTGCGCGGATTCGTCGAGCGCGCTCTCCACGCGGGCGGCAAGGAGGGTCTCGACCAGCTTTTGTCAGTTGCCGAATTCAAATCGTATGCGGATTCTCATCAGCGGCAGACGACAGATCCGCTACTACATCTGGAGCTGACGCAGACCTTGCCAGCCGACGGATACACCGTGCACGGCGCGGGGTTGGCTGCAGCGTTTGGATGGTCACTCTATAATTTCAGAGAGGTCTATGGGCGACAGATTCTTGCTGACGCCTTACAGGACTGGTTCATCAGATATTTCGGGCATTATCTCGAGCCTTGTCTGAAACCTGAGCATGTTCCCGATGCCGTTGTCGTTTACTCCACGTTTTTGCAATGGGTCATCAAGATCTGTGATAAAGAGCAGCAAGGTAAGGAGCCTTCGGACTGGGCAGGCGGCGTCATCGACCTTTGTAGTATCGTTTCGGAGCCCATGCGCAAGAATTTAGAGATGATTCTAGAAGATGAGATCGTTTGGGCGGCGAACGACAATCTCATTCTGCCGCCGAGCGCTAAACGTTTCATCGCGGCACGGGAGGTCGAGTTGATGGCCGACCTTGCTGGTCCTATTGAGCGCGATGACGAGCGCGACGTGAATCGTTTCTTTTCGCTGGCGTGGCACAACGAATGGTTAGAGCGCGATCTGTCCGAGCGGACGGATCGTTTCCGGAAGTGGATGAGCCTGCACGGTGACCGCCTGGTCGGCCTGCTACAACGCAGGCCGGAGCTCATTGCCTCCAATCTTAGATATCACTGGGCGCACTTCGTTACGCAACGGGCTGTCTGGATGCGTGACTGGTGCTTTTCTGACAATCCTTTGGAATTCGAGCGCGACTACAGTGGGATCGCGAGCGGAAGCAGCGAACCGGATGACAATGCTGCTTTCGAGGAGATCGCTTTGGCAATTATCGGGGCCGGCGATGCTGATAGTGTAAAGACCATACTCCTTCTGGCCGGTACGCGCGCGCCGCGGCTGTCGCGGTTCGCGGAGATCAGCCGGGGAATCGAGAGGCGGCAAAGAAGTGCCTCGCCAAAACTGGGAGCGGCGCTCCTTCACGCGGTCTTTGAATTGGTGCGGCAGGGTTTTTTCGAAACGTTTTCAGATGAGACAGAGACATGCCGGCGGCTTTGTGCCACCCTTCTGAACGAACCCGAGGAATCATTGCAGGAAGCATGGTCCAGCTATTGGGAATCGCTGAAATTACATACCCATTACGACGTGCTTCCTCGTAAGAACGACGGATGGCGTGATATGCAACAGGCGTTACGTCGGGAGGGCTGATCCGACCCCACCGGCAGCTTGGAGAAGGAGGAAGGATGACGAAATATCGCGACGGCTTCACTGCTATCATAGTCGGATTTCTCGCCGTCTTCCTGGCATGTCAGCGCGCCCCGGAAGCGCAGATGCCGGAGATCCGCATTGGGGTGGAAGGTCCTTTCGAGGGCTCGAATGCCCATATCGGCCGAATGATCATGAACGCGGTCAAGCTTCGTTTCGACCAGAGTCCAGCCAAGAGCTACAAGGTTACGCTCGTGCCAATCGACGACAAGTCGAATCCGTCCGATGCGGTATCGGCACTCCAAGGTGTCGTCGGAGAGCCGAAATTGGTAGCGATGATCGCGTTCTACAATTCGTCGACAGCTCTTGCAGGCAAGCCGATTGTTCAGGAGGCGAAGCTTCCCGTCCTGATCTATAGCGCCAGCAATCCCGCAGTCACGGATTCCGCACCGTATTATTTTAGATTGGTGCCCACCGATGACAATCAGGCAGTGGAGCTAAGTGCATATGCGAGAAAGCTAGGCGCGAGATCTGCAGCGATTCTATACTTCGCGGATGAGTATGGCAAGGGCCTGGCCGATGGTATTCGGGCGCGTGCTTCGGGCGATGGATATAAGGTCACGTCCGTGCGAAGTTATGACGCGACGACTGTCGATTTTCGTCCGCTCCTTACTCTCATCAAGCGTGAGGCGCCAGACGTCATTTTCATTTGCGGATTCGTAGAGAAGAGCATTGCTATCTTGAATCAGGCGGCAGAGCGTGGCTTGAAGGCAAAGTTCCTGGCGGGAGACGGTACGTTCAATGAGGAGCAGTTGATTCAGGGCGCCGGAGCGAATGCTGAAGGTATTTATGTGGCTGCTCCATATGTGTTTAACGAGGCGAATCAAAAAAATAAGAGCTTTCTCGACGCGTACTGGAGTGTTTATGACAAGGAAGGCCTGAAGCAGAAACCGGCTAGCTGGACGGCGTTTGCCTATGACGCCGCAGGCATTCTTCAGGAAGCGCTGGGCTCCGGATGTCGCGATCGAGCCTGTATCCAGCGGCATCTGCACGGCATGAACTCGCCGCAAAACGCCTATGATGGAATCGCTGGCCTCACGTATTTCAATCCAAAAGGTGATGCGGTTGGGCGTAAATTCAGCTTGGCGGTGGTGAAAGAGCAGAAGTTTGCTGCGGCCGAGTAGGCGAGGCCGTGCTTTTCGAACTTCTGCTGAACGGACTGGTCGAAGGGAGTTTGCTTGCTCTGATCGCCGTGGGATATTCCCTTGCCTACGGTACAGCACGAGTAATCAATTTCGCCCATGCGGACGTGATGATCGCCGGCGGCGGCTACCTCGTTCTCCTATGGATAGGAGCCGGCGACGGGAACACCACCGGTCTCCTGATGGCGTTGCTGTTTGGGATTGGAACCTACTTTGCGACTCTGACGTGGTTCTCGGACACGACGTGGAGGCATTCTGTCATTTCATTACTCTTCGGCGCGGGGGTATTCGGAGCGACGTTGGGGCTTGTTGGCCGGCTGCCGTTTGCGGCGGCGGCTTTGCTGGCAGTGCCGTTCACAGCGCTTCTCGCCGATGGCATTTATGGTGGCGGTTATCTCCCACTCCTGCGACGGCGTGCCGCACGGACTTCGGTTCTGCTGTCGGCACTAGGAATCTCGATTGCGCTTGAGAGCTATCTGCTGGTAGCGTGGGGAAGCCAGCGGAGGGTGTTTCCGGTCGGCAGGGTTCCCCCAGCGCTGAGCGCACGGCCGATTCCGGCGGGGGTCGCCGGCTTGCGCGCGGCAAGGGAGTTTGGTGTGCTGACCCTAGTGGGGGGGCAGACCGTTCCGGTGCTCGATGGCCTAATCGTCTTAGTGTTTCTCGCCGTCGTCAGCGGTCTCGCTCTCTTCTTTCGGGCCAGCCGGACGGCTGACGCCATGGTGGCTGCTGCCGACGCCCCATCCGCGGCTAGGACCTGCGGGATTCCCGTCGAGCGGGTGCTGGGACAAGCGTTTTTTCTCGGTGGAGCGGTCGCTTCGCTCGGGGGGACGCTCTATGTTCTGCGATCCCGGAGTCTAGATCCGACCGCTGGGTTCTCGCCAGGACTACTGGCCTTCGCGGCCTGCGTCCTCGGAGGTGTCGGGAGCTTGCGCGGATCAATTGCCGGAGCTTTCGTCAGTGGTGTGGTGATGTCCTTGGCGCCGGCAGTTCCGCTCGAACGATGGGCACGGTTGCTGTTGCCAGCGTCTTGGCTCCCGTTTCTTCCGTCTCTTAATCTCAGCGACTGGTCCTATGGCATAGTCTACATCCTCATGATCGGCATCATCCTGCTGAAGCCGGAAGGACTCTTTCGGCGATGACATTGCCGCGGTCGATCGCCATGCGTCGCGTAGCGATGTGCGTGCTAAGTATCATTCTCATGGCGTTTCCACTAGCGGTGGGTGACAACATGGTATCGATCGCATTCGTGGTGCTCCAGTACTCGCTGATCGCCCTCGGCCTCAATATCATCGTCGGCTGGACCGGCCTTCTCGATCTTGGGGCTGCCGGCTTTGTGGCGGTGGGCGCATATGCCACGGCTATTTACATGACGCGCTTCGGGTTGCCTCCACTCGTCGTATTTCCGATCTGCCTCGTGGCCGGTTTCACCGCGGGAATCCTATTGGGTATCCCCACGCTTCGCCACCGGCTCGACTACTTCGCAGTGTTGACACTAGGGTTCGCCGAATTGGTTGCTCTCGCCATCCGGAATTGGACACCCGTTACTCGTGGATCCTTCGGCTACAGCGGGATTCCAGCCACGACCGTCCCATTCCATGATGCGCCTCTTCGCACCGTGCCACCGATCGGTTTCTATTACTTTGCGCTCGCGATCGCAGTTCCTATCTATTTTTTCTGCATCTGGCTTCGCCATACGCCGCTCGGACGTGAGTTCCAAATCGTAAAGCACAGCGAAACAGTTGGTCGGGTCTACGGAGTCAACATTCTCGCCGTGAAACTGATTGCTTTCAGTCTCTCGGCCGGAATTATCTCGGCAGGCGGATTCCTATGGGCGATCTACCAAAGGTCCATCGTCTGGACGGAATTCAATGTACTGCTTTCCTGCCTCCTCCTTTCGCTACTCATCGTGGGAGGACTTGGCAACCCGAATGGTGCGATCGTAGGCGCAGCGATCGTGGGGAGTTCACTTGAGCTGATTCGTCGGTTCCTGACTTCCTTTGGATTCCCGCAGGAGATCCGATATTTGATGTTTGCGACGGCGCTAGTGGTGTTTATCCGGGTCCGCCCTGCGGGACTGCTACCGGATCGGCCGTCTTGGGTGCCTCGACTACGGCGACTAGATGGACGGGGCGTGATGGAAGGCGATCGAGTTTCCTGCCTTGGGGTGGAAGCCGGAAACGTACTCGAGATCGAGGAAGTCGCGAAGGCGTTCGATTCCGTGAAAGCATTGCAGGGCTTCTCGTTGTCCATCCCGCACGAAGCCTGCATTGCTCTAATCGGCCCGAACGGTTCAGGAAAGACGACGCTGTTGAATGTCATCTGCGGTCTCGCCCGGCCTGATGCAGGAGCGATTCGTTACCGGAACCAGCGAGCCGACAAGATGCCTCCGTTCCGTCTCGCGCGGGCCGGACTTGGGCGCTCCTTTCAGGACCTCAGCGTCTGCGACGACCTGACGGCTGAAGATAATGTCTTTCTGACAGCGCGCGGCGTCTCGCCTCGTCTGATCGCCTCGGCGCTAGCCCGATTCGGGATTGAAGATGGCTCGGTTCCTTGTGGTGACCTACCTTACGGAAAGAAAAAAGCGCTAGACCTCGCTCGCCTGTTCCTTCAACCGTCGCGCCTTCGGGTAGTTCTGCTGGATGAGCCGACGGCTGGACTGACTCAACGGGAGGGACAGGAGGTCGTCAGGTCATTGGCGGCTCTCAGAGAATGGCATCGGTTTGCGATGCTCGTGATCTCTCATGACGCCATGTTCCTCGAGGCCCTGAAACCAGACCGCGTCGTAGTTATTCAGCAGGGCAAGGTTTTCAAAGACGGCGAGCTCTCGACGATTCGGCAGGATGAAGATGTTCGAAGACTCTTCTGGGGGAATTAATGGCCGAAGTGAACTCGCGCCTTCTTTGTCTGTGCGATGTCGTCTCTGGAAGATGGGATCGCCCGGTCTCCCTCCATCTGGATCACGGAGAGCTGGTGTTGCTCCTTGGGCGCAATGGTGCCGGGAAAACAACCCTCCTTAGCACGATCGCCGGGCTCGTTCCGGTTCGGAGCGGCCGCATCGTGGTCAACGGACGAGATGTGAGCTCCATGGACAGTGGCGGGCGCGCCAGTAGCGGAATCCGATTGGCGATCGAAGGACGTCAGGTGTTCAGTCGTCTGTCGGTAAAACGAAACCTGCTGTTGGGCGCGTACAATAGAAAAGACCATGCGGAAATCAAGGTCGATTTGGATTGGCTTCTCGGAGTGTTTCCGGATCTGACGAGGAAGTTACACAACTTGGCGGGAACGCTTTCAGGCGGCCAGCAGACGATCCTCAACGTAGCACGAGCTCTTATGGGTAGGCCGAGCATTCTTCTTCTAGATGAACCTGATCTGGGACTCGATCCGCAGAACAGCGGAAAGTTGATCGAGGCTCTCCGAGAGGTGTTGAGCGCTCGACGGACCGGAGTCTTGGTCGCGGAGCAGAGCAGTGTGTTTGCGCGGGCCTTTCCTGACCGGATTATCTTGTTGGTGGGCGGGGAGGTTGTGTTCGAAGGATCTTTCGAGAAGGCGGATCAAACAGGGCGGTTAGGGGAGATATTCGCTTGATCTCTTTGGCGGAGAGCATAAGTAATCATCGTCACTGGGACCGGCGCAGCAAGAAGCTTCGAGTGGGAGTGGCGGCGAAGTGCCTGTTAAACGCTGCTTCAATCTCGAGCATAATCGTCGCCGCTTCCTCTTCGTTGGTTTCGAAAGGGAAGTAGGCAACTACCGCCAGCGCGCTCGTTTCCGCACGAATCGCGGCGCGGCTCGAATCGGAAAAAGGACTGCCCACGACGCCGGAATCATCGGCGAGAACGAGTTTTCCCTGTGCGGATTTGGTTGCCAAGGAAATCGTCGAATACTCCTCTCCCTCGGTACCAAGGCGATAGATGCAGACGAGCGGCAGTAAATCGAGATCGTAAACCCCTAGCGGAAAACGGAAGCGTATTGATAGGGTATTGTTGAGGTCCACAATCGGATTGATACGCCCCAAACCTTGGCCCAGACATCGTCGAATCAACGCCTCCGAAGAAGGGCGATATCGCGAGGGGTCCATGTTCGGCATGGCCTTGAATGTGGCACGGACCCGCCGAGGGACTAGCTCTTCCAGTACGCTTCGCCCCATTGCTCGAATCTCGTCTACGGCCGCCTGAAACTCCTCATCAAGGGCGGTGTTCGCAGCCTGCTTATCGTGAAGATCGGTCAATTCGGCTAGACCCAAGATCGCTTCACCGGACCAAAGATCGCCAACGCTACAATCTAACCGTACGTTCACCATAGCACCTCCAACAGGCTCGAGGAACGGTATCATCGCTTTCTCGAGATTGGCGATGATCGTATCCTCGGGTAGATCCTCACCTTGACCGACTTTCCAAGATCGACGAATGCGTTGCGACGCGGTGCGTGTACGGATTCAAAGTTCTTGTCCTTGCTGGTGAAATCGGCTCGGCGCCGCTGTCGAGTCGCGCCTTATTCCTCCGAATGTCGATGAATCCACTGCTCGCTATCAGACCGGCTCGATCGCCGCGTACGCGCCGAGGATCTGGTCGCGGTCGAGGTGGACGCCGTCCGCGGCGACCGCGCGCAGGAAGGCATCGGCGATGCCCGCCTCCCAGTCGATGAGCGTGCCGTAGCAGTCGAAGGTGATGACGTCGAACGGGCGGGCCACGGGCGGAATTATGGCTGCCCGTGAGCGGCATCACAAATGCACGATTGCGCCGGTGGTAAACCGTCGTACGCTTCAGGCACGCCCATGCAGGACGCAGTACCGCGCAACTTGCGCACGGCCGAGCGCTTTCTGCTCGCCCCTCCGCTGGCCGCCCAGTTCGGCGCCGCCGCCGTGTCGGTGTGCGACATCTCCGCGAAGGGCGCCCGCTTCAAGCACGTGCGGCCGCTGGAGACCGGGACGAAGTCGCTCCTGCGCGTGCCGGTCGACGGCCGCTCGGTGTCGCTCGAGGCGGTGATCGTCTGGACCCAGGCGGAGGTCTCCGGCTTCACCTCGGGCGTCCGGACCTACGGCCCGCCGGAGGTGATGGGGCCGCTGCTGGCCCAGCTCCACGCGACGCATCGCTCGGCGCGCATCGAGGAGCTCCGCTCGACGGACCGCTTCAACATCGCGCCCCCGCTGGCCGGCGTGTTCGCCGGCCGCGCGGTGACCATCGCCGACCTCTCCGCGCGCGGCGCGCGCATCGACGGCTCGTTCCCTCCCGGAATGGCCGGTGTGCTGCATTTCCGCGTGCCCGGCAGCCAGCTCGAAGCGGCGGTGACGGGCCAGGTGGTCTGGTCGTCGGCGAACAAGACCGGCCTCTTCATCAACGAGAAGCCGGAGCTGCTGCGCCTGGCGATCGGCCAGCTCTGCGAGACGAACCGCGCCGCCCTGGACACGAAGTCGCTGCCTCTCAAGCTGCGCATCCTCCGCGCCCGCGCCCGCCAGCTCGCGCCGGCGGTCGGAGATGCCGACGCCGAACAGTTCGTCCTCATCCACGGCGTTCGCGAGGAGCTGCGCCTGAATCCGGAGGAGGCCCTGCACTGGTACCGCCGCGCGCGCCTGGTGATCAACGACCCCGCCACCCGCGCCGCCGCCCCCGCCATCGCCGACCACCCCGACGCCCTCGCGGTCTGGGAGTACCTCGACCGCTCGGTGGATCAGGCGGTGGTAGGGCGGGCTTTCGCGTTACCGGGCGGTTAGAGGCCGAGGGTGGCAAAGCCGAGCGCACGGGCAGTCGACGTACGCGATCATCGACTGCGGTCTTTTTGCCGATCTGCGATGAGGAGCTCGATCGCGTCGAAATCACGGCGCTTCGGCGGCAGGCCGAGGTCGATATCACGGAGCGGCCTGGCGGGGTCCGCGAGGTTCGAGAAGATCAGTCCTTCCGCCGGCCGAATTGTCGCTACTGCCTTGTCGCCCTCGTAGATGGACACTTCGAGCCCGTGCTTCACCTTCTCCAGCAGGTCGCCGATGTGATCCGTGGCTTTCTCCACCGTCACCTTCATCCCCCACTCTCCCTCGGTCCGCCTCGCTTGTCAAAGCTGGGCGGGCTTTCGCGTTACCGGTCGGTTAGGCGCCGAGGGTGGGAAAGCCGAGCGCACGGGCAGCGTCGGCGAGCTCGCGGTCGTGGGTGGCGAAGTGAATCTCGGCGGCGGATGTGTCGCGATAGTGCATCGCCGTTGCGAGATGAAGTGCGTCCAGCGTTCCGAGCGGATGGTCGATTGCATCGGCAGCGCGTTCCAGGACGTCGTCGGATATCGGAAGCATGAGCATGTTGGACAGCAGCGCCACCGCCGACTGTTGTGCGGTGTCGACGCTCGCCCGTTTACGAGGGTGGCGGGCGCGATATCGCTGAAGCGTGCGGGCGCACTCGATGCGCGTCAACACACTCGTGAGGCCGCTGTCGATCTGACTCCACTCTTCCAGAGTGTCCGGTTCCTCGAAGACGAGCCTCATGATCACCGAAGAGTCGAGGTACGCGATCATCGGCTGCGGTCTTTGAGCCGGTCCTTCATCAGGAATTCGAGAGGATCGAAGTCGATCGGTTCCGGCAGCGGGATCGGACGAAAGTCACCGAGTCGTCGAGAGGGTGCAGACGCCTGAGCGACCGGAGCCAGCGTCGCAAGCGGCTTATCCGCTTCAAGGATCGTTACCGTGTCGCCATCGCGAACTTTGTCCAGGACATCCGACAAATGATCGGTCAGCTCCTCCACCGTCACCTTCATCTCTCCACTCTCCCTCGGTCCGCCTCGCTTGTCAAAGCCTCCACGTTCCGCAGCATGCCGGCGAGCTTCGCGCGTTTGATGGCGCTCTTGCGGAAGAGGGTGGAGAAGTCGGACTGGGTGAGGCGGAGGAGGTCGGTGACGGGGGTGGCGAGGTATTCGTCGCGGGGGAGGAAGGCGGGG
>DATEOX010000728.1:0-3806 GCA_035273585.1 Thermoanaerobaculia bacterium | reverse complement strand
TTCTCCTTCGACATGAAGACGTACCGCCCGTAGCGCTCGATGAGCGGCCTCCCCAGCTTGTACGCCACCCAGTAGCTGATGGCCGACCCGAGCCACGAGCCGAACGTCGCGGCGATGACCACGCCGATGATGTTCAGCTTCCCCTGCGACGCCCAATACGCCGCGGGCGGGATCACGACCTCGGCCGGGATGGGCACCGCCGTCGACTCCAACGCCATCATGACGATGATGCCGAGGTAGCCCCATTCGAGGACGAAGTGCATCCAGGCGGCGAGCAGGTGATGAAGGGTCTCTTGCATGAAGGCGCGGAGGATATCGCAACCGCGGTGCCCGGCCCCTCACCCGGCCTTCGGCCACCCTCTCCCCGCCGCGCGGGGAGAGGGGCTGGGGGTGAGGGGTGCGTGCTAGCATCCGAAGCCGTGACCCGGTACGACGTCATCATCCTCGGCGGCGCGTTCAGCGGCGCCTCGGCGGCCATCCTCCTTCGCCGCGAGCAGCCGGGGCTCAGCGTCCTGATCGTCGAGAAATCAGAGGCCTTCGATGCGAAGGTCGGCGAGGCGACGACCGAGATGTCGGCCATGTTCCTCACCCGCCGGCTGGCCATGTGGCAGCACCTGGAAAACGAGCAACTGCCGAAGGAAGGGCTGCGCTACTGGTTCTCGAACGAGAAGGTCACGGGTCACACGAACGCCACCGAGGCGGGCGGCTTTCTGCGCAGCGCGGTGCCGGCCTTCCAGTTGCGGCGCGATGCGCTCGATGAGCATTTGCTGGCCACCGCCGTCGCCGAGGGCGCCGAGCTGTGGCGGCCGGCGAAGGCGCGCGAGGCACGGCTGGGCGACTTCGACAACACCATCACCATCGAGGTGGGCGATGAGGTGCGCGAAGTCTCCTGCCGCTGGGTGCTCGACGCCACCGGGCGGGTGAACTTCATCGGCCGGAAGCTCGGCCTGATGCAGCGCAACGACGAGCATCCGACGGCGGCCATCTGGTGCCGCTGGCAGGGCGTGCGGCACATCGACGACCTCGCCGCCCGCGACCCGGGTGGCCTCGGCGCGGGGAACATCGGCTCGCGCCGCCTCGGCACGAACCACTACATGGGCCGCGGCTACTGGATCTGGGTCATCCCCCTCGGCAATGGCGAGACCTCCATCGGCGTCGTGTTCGACAAGCGCCTCGTCGACCTCCATCAAAGCAAGAACCGCGGCGAGGACTTCGTCTCGTTCCTCAATGCCATCCCTTCGCTCGCCGAGTTGCTGCAGGGCGCCACGCCGCGCATGGACGACCTCCGCTTCTACGGCCACCTGCCGTACGTGGCGAAGCAGTACATGGGCAAGGGCTGGGCGCTCCTCGGCGACGCGGCGGCGTTCCTCGATCCGTACTACTCGCCCGGCCTCGACCACGCGGCGTTCACCGCCGAGGCGACGGCGATGATCGTCGGCAAGGAGGCGATGGGGGAGGACGTCGGGCCGCTCATCGACGAGCACAACGTGACGTTCGTCCGCTCCTACGACCGCTTCTTCCGCGCCGCGTACAAGGACAAGTACTACTACATGGGGGAGGCCGACCTGCTCGCCGCGTCGTTCCTCCTCGATACCGCGCACTACTACATCTTCGTGGTCATCCCCGCGTACCGCTTCCTGAAGCGCTTCTTCTGGATGCCGGTGCTGGGGCCGAAGCCGGCGTTCGCCAGCTATCACCTCATGCGCTTCTACAACCGGCGCTTCGTCGCGCTGGCGACGGCGCGGCGCGCCGCGGGCGAGGCGGGGGCGCGCAACCACGGCCGGCGCATCAAGGCCTACTTCGACCTCAACTTCGCGCCGGTGCGCATGATCCTGCGCGGCCTCGGGCTGTGGATCAGGGCGGAGCTGGATGGGGTGCGGCTGCTGTTCAAGCGCCGCCGCACGGACGATGCGGCCGCGGTGCAGCCGGTCATAACGTCGCCAAAACCGCGCGCTTGACCTTGCCCCGCTCGTCGACCGGGATGGACTCGATGAGCTTCACGATGCGCGGCACCTTGTGCAGCGAGAGCCGCCCGCGGCAGAACTCGCGCACCTGCTCGCGCGTGACGTCCGGGCTGGCCACGATCGCCGCGGCCACCACTTCGCCGCGCGCGCCCGCCGGCTCCCCGTAGACTTTCGCCTGGCGGACGCCTTCGAGCTGCAGGATCACCGCCTCGACCTCGCGCGGATTGACCTTCTTCCCGGCGGTGTTGATCAGGTCGCCGGCGCGGCCGGTGAGGACGATCTCGCCGTCCGCGAGCTCCACCAGATCATCCGTGATGAACGTCCGCGGCTCGAACGGCTCGAAGGCATCGGCGTCGTGCAGGTATCCGAGGGCGACGGAGCCGGAGCGGACGGTGAGGCGCTGCGTCTTCGCGTCGAGCTCCAGCGTCACGCCGTCCATTGCCTCGCCGACCGTGCCCCGCTCGACGGCCGCGCCGGCGCGGTCGTACGTGATGCCGCCGCACTCGCTGCAACCGTAGAACGTGTGGATGGGGATGCCGAAGCGCTCGCGGAAGCGGCGCGACGTCGCCGCGGGGAGCGGCGCGCCGGCGGAGAGAAACGTGCGGACGGTGCGGAACTCGCCCTTCGCCACGGCCGCCAGGTGCTCGAAGACCATCGGGATGCCCGGCACGACCGTACAGCGATGCCGGTTGGCCAGTTCGAGCAGCGACTGCGGCAGGTAGTCGTTCGAGACGACGATCGCCGTTCCTTGGCTGATGAGCGGCGTGATCAGGTTGGAGAAGCCGTACGAGTGCGACATCGGGATCGCGCCGAGGTTGCGGTCGTCGGGGCGGATGTCCATGGTGGCGCAGATGTTCGCGCAGTCGGCGACGAGGTTCGCCTCGCTGGTGACGATCCCTTTCGGCGTGCCTGTCGAGCCGGAGGTGAGCTTGATCAGGCGCGCTTCCTTTGGCAGCACGGGATGCTGCCCCACGGCACGCGTGGAGATCCCGCCGCGGTAGACGAACCCCTTCACGGCGAAGTGGGCCAGGATCGCCCCCACCTCGGTGGTGTGCGCGTCGCGATCGATGGGGACCGCCACCAGGCGGAGCATCAGGACGGCGAGGAAGGCCGCGACAAAGTCGACGGAGTTCGGGAGCTGGATGGCCACCAGGTCACCTTCAGCGAGCCCGGCCGCGGTCAGCTCCGCCGCCAGCTCCTCGGCGCGAGCCAGGAGCCCGGCCCGGGTGGTGACGTGGCCGCTGTCGGCATCGATGAGGGCGGGAACGTCCGGTCCTGCGGCGGCGAGGGAGAGGAAACGTTGGAGCATCGGAGCGCGGTGAGAATAACATGCGGTCCCGCGGTGTCATTCTGAGCCGCGGGAGTTGCTAGTTGCTGGTTGCTGGTAGGGCACCGGCCAGACGAGCTACCAGCAACCAGCAACTAATAACCAGCAACTACTCATGCACGACGTCATCGTCATCGGAGGCGGCCCGGCCGGCTCCACCGCCGCCACCCTCCTGGCCCGCGAGGGCTACCGTGTGGCGCTCCTGGAGCGCGAGCGCTTTCCCCGCTTCCAGATCGGAGAGTCGCTCCTCCCGTACAACAATGACCTCTTCGACCGCCTCGGCGTCAAGGATCAGCTCGTCGCGGGCGACTTCCACCCGAAATACGGCGCCGAGTTCCTCACCGGAGACGGCAAGGTCAGCTATACCTTCCGCTTCGACCGCAACCTCCCCGACCCGCAGTACCAGCGCTCCTTCCAGGTCAAGCGCGCCGAATTCGACCACCTCCTCCTGCGCCACGCTGCGGCGAACGGCGTCGAGGTGCGCGAGGAGACGCAGGTGACCGCCGTCGAGCTCG
>DATEOX010000727.1:0-3655 GCA_035273585.1 Thermoanaerobaculia bacterium | reverse complement strand
CTACCCCTGGTCGCCGTCCTCGATCCTCATCATGCACTCGGACGGCATCGGGACCTCCTGGACGCTGGACAGCTATCCGGGCCTGACCCAGCGCGCGCCGGAAATCATCGCCGCCGTGCTCTTCCGCGACTTCTGCCGCGGCACGGACGACGCCACGGTCGTCGTGGCGAAGGCGGTGTGAGATGGCCGTGACGCGGCTCTCCTCGGTCTCCCTGCACTACGACTACGACCTGGTCGCCGCCCGCCGCCGCGCGCGCCAGATCGCCGCCCTGCTCGGCTTCGAGGAGCAGGAACAGACGCGCATCGCCACCGTGGCCTCGGAGATCGCCCGCAACGCCCTCCGCTACGGAGGCGGAGGCAAGCTCGAGCTCGGCGTCGACGCCGACGCGCTGGTGATGACCGTCAGCGACCGCGGTCCGGGCATCCCCAACCTCGACGACATCCTGGCCGGCCGCTATCAGTCATCGACCGGCATGGGCCTGGGTCTCATCGGCGCGCGCCGGCTGATGGACGACTTCTCCATCAGCTCCGCCGACGGGAAGGGGACGGTCGTCGTCATGCGTAAGAGTCTGCCGCCGACCGCGCCGCCGGTGACGAAGGCGCGCATCACGGAGCTGGTGGAGGAGCTGGCGCGGCAGAAGCCGGAGAACCCGATCGAGGAGATCCAGCAGCAGAACGGCGAGCTGCTCGCCGCGCTGGCCACGCTGAACGAGCGGCAGGAGGAGCTGGAGCGGCTGAACCAGGAGCTGGAGGACACGAACCGCGGCGTGCTCGCGCTGTACGCCGAGCTGGACGAGAAGGCCGAGCACCTGCGGCAGGCCGACCAGCTCAAGACCCGCTTCCTCTCCGACATGTCGCACGAGTTCCGCACGCCGGTCAACGCCATCATGGCCCTCGGCCGGCTGATGTCCGAGGGGGAGCTGGGGGAGGAAGAGCGCAAGCAGCTCTCGCTCATCCGCCGCGCGGCCGAGGACCTGGCCACTCTCGTCGGCGACCTGCTCGATCTGGCGAAGATCGAGGCCGGCAAGGTGGATGTGCGGCCGGCGGACGTCGAGGTGTCGAACCTCTTCAGCGCGCTGCGGGGCATGCTCCGGCCGCTGCTCGTCAACCGCTCGCTGGCGTTGGTCTTCGACGAGCCGGAGGAGCTGCCGGTGATGTACACCGACGAGGGGAAGCTCTCCCAGATCCTGCGCAACTTCATCTCCAACGCGCTGAAGTTCACCGAGCGCGGCGAGGTGCGGGTCTCCGCCGCGCTGCAGGGCGATGCCATCGTCTTCACCGTGGCCGACACCGGCGTAGGCATCGCGCCGGAGGACCACGAGCGGATCTTCGAGGAGTTCACGCAGATCGACAATCCGCTCCAGGGCCGGCAGAAGGGGACCGGCCTCGGCCTGCCGCTCACCCGCAAGCTGGCCGCGCTGCTGGGCGGAAGGGTGGGCGTGCGCAGCGAGCCGGGCATCGGCAGCGCGTTCTGGGCCGAGATCCCGGTGCGCTACGAGGGCGTTGCGGCCGGATGGCGTGCGGCTAGAATGACCGCGATGGGCGATGCCGCGCATGGGCTGGGAGGGCGGGCCATCCGCCTCCTGGTCATCGACGACGACGAGACCGCCCGCTACACGATCACCAGCTTCGCCGCCCGGCCGGGCACGGAGATCATGGAGGCGGAGAGCGGCCGGCAGGGAATCGCGCGCGCCCAGAGCGAACACCCCGACCTCATCCTGCTCGACCTCATGATGCCCGGCGTGGGCGGCCACGAGGTCCTGCAGCGGCTCAAGGGCGACCCCAACACGGCGGCCATCCCGGTGGTGGTGATCACCTCCCGCTTCGTGAACGACGACGAGAAGCGGCAGATCCTCTCCAAGGCCTCGGCCGTGGTGTACAAGGGCGACCTCTCGCGCGAAGTGGTGACGCAAGCCATCGACGCGGCGCTGGAATAGGCGCCCGCTCACCGCCTCAGCTCCGCATCCACCGTCTGCGCGAGGCGCAGCACGTCCAGCGGCTTGCGGAACACGGCGCGCACGAGCTGCGGGAAGCGGTGCTCGATGGCGTCCGTCGGCAGCTCGGCCGGCGGCGTGGCGGTGATCACGACCACGGCCGGCATCCGGTCCAGGCTCTTGATCGACGGGTCCTCGCCGAGCGCCTTGAGCGAGTCGAGGAAGTCGACGCCGCTCATCTTCGGCATCCAGACGTCGAGCACGATCACCGAGTAGCGGTGCATCGCGAGCTGGTGCAAGGCCTCGACGCCGTCCCGCGCGGCGTCGACGTTGATGAACGCGTGCTGCTTGAGGTACTCCACGAGCAGTTTGCGGATGGTGTCGTCGTCCTCGACCACGAGGATGCGCTTGAGGGACCCCATACGAAGCATAAAATCAGCCAGACGGAGGAAGGATGGCGGCAAAGAAGGGGAACACCGAACGGGTCAACGTCTGGCTCACGCCGGAGCAGGTGGCGTGGCTGAAGACGAAGAAGAACGTCTCCGAGACCGTCCGCGCGCTGGTCACCGAGGCCATGAACATGCAGCGGCTGGCGGAGAGCGTGAAGAAGAAAAAGAAGTAGTGTCATCCTGAGCCCCGCAGAGGGCGAAGGATCTCCCGGCGCTTGCGAGGAGATCCTTCGCCGTCTCCGCGGCTCAGGATGACAGTTCGCCGCGCACGGTGAGCAGTTGCGCGACGATGCTCACCGCGATCTCGTACGGGTGGTTGCTCCCGATCTCCAGGCCGATGGGGCAGCGGAAGGCGCGCTGCATCTCCTCCGGCAGTCCCGCCTCGGCGATGTCCCGCTTGAGGATGTTCGCCTTCGCGTCGCTGCCGATCACGCCGAGGTAGGGGAACTGCCGCGTCCGGAGGATCTCCAGCAGGATCGGCTTGTCCGTCGTGTGGCCCATCGTCATCAGGATGACGAACGCGTCGCTGGGGAGGCCGGCCACGAGCGACGGCATGTCGGCGGAGAGCACCGGCGTCAGCTTCGGCGATTGCGGCAGCTTGGCCAGCCACTCCTGCCGCGGATCGATCACCGTCAGGCGGCAGTCGAGATGGACGAGCAGCGTCGTCAGCGCCTGCGAGACGTGCCCCGCGCCGAACACGACGATGTTCCAGCGCCGCGCGTTGTGGGCCTCGAAGTAGAGCTTGACCACGCCGCCGCAGGTCATGCCGACGTCCTTGGCCAGGTTCCACCGCGCGAAGCGCGTCGTCTCGGCGATCTCCCCGCTGAGCATCCGTTGCGCCTCGCCGATGGCCTTCGTCTCGACCCGTCCGCCGCCGACGGTGCCGAAGCGCAGCCCGTCGGCGGTGACGATCATCTTCGATCCGCGGTCCTGCGGCACGCTGCCCATCACGTCGACGACAGTGACGGTGACGAGCGGCACCTCGCCAGCCAGGAGCTCGCTCAGGGTCTCGAAGAAGGTGGCCACGCCGCGATTGTAAGATGCGCGCCGTGGATGCGATCGAGATCGGTCCCGCCGCCCGCGCCGCCCTCGCCCGCTGCCCCGAGCACGAGGTGGTGATGACCTTCTCGCGCGGCGAGGTCTGGCGAACCCGGGCGGGGGAGATCATCTGGCTGGACGAGGACCCGGACGCCTTTTCGCCTTGCGGAATCCATGTAGGCGCGCGGGCGTCCCGCCCGCCAGCCGCGGCACGTCTCGTGCCGCGGAACGCGC
>DATEOX010000726.1:0-5441 GCA_035273585.1 Thermoanaerobaculia bacterium | reverse complement strand
AGGAAAATGTAGGGCCGGCTCTCCAGCCGGCCCAATATCGACGCTGGGCCGGCTGTAGAGCCGGCCCTACATTTTGCCGGAGGGGTGAGGCTACCATCAGGATGGTGAAGAGCATTCTGGCCCGCGCCTTCCTCGTCGTGTTGTTCCTGGCAATCGTCCTCGCCCGATGGGCCTTCGTCTGGGAGCCGCGGCGCCTCGTGGTACGCGAGGAGCGCGCCGCGCTCTCCTGCTGGCAAGGGCCGCCGCTGCGCGTCGCGGTCGTCTCCGACCTCCACGTCGGCTCGCCCGGCAACGGCCTCGGCCACCTCGCTGCTCCTCATCACCCACAACCCCGACCTGTTCCCGCCCATCCCGCCGCGCGTCTGCCTCACCCTCGCCGGCCACACGCACGGCGGGCAGGTGGCCATCCCGCTCATCGGACGACCGATCGTCCCATCGCGCTACGGCGAGCGCTACGCCATGGGCCACATCCACGAGCACGGCAAGCGGATGTTCGTCACGTCCGGCGTCGGGACGAGCATCATCCCGGTGCGCTTCCGCGTCCCCCCGGAGGTCGTCTTCCTGACCATCTCCCGATCGTCACCGCAGGTGTCATTCTGAGTCGCGAAGACGGCGAAGAATCCGTACCCTGCGGGCGCAGCGCGAGATCGGTACGGATCCTTCGCCGTCTTCGCGGCTCAGGATGACACGGGCGTCACCGCAGCCGCGCGTCGAACCAATCCATGATCCGCCGGGCGAGCTCGCGCTTGTGCGCCGGCTTGCTGATGCGATGCCCCTCGTCTGCGAACACGACGAGCTGCGTCTCGACGCCCTGCTCCTTCAGCGCGTGCCAGAATTCGAACGACTGCGGCGCCGGCACCTCGGCGTCGCGCTCGCCGGCCAGCACCAGCGTCGGGGTCTTCGCCTTCTTGATGAACGTGATGGGCGAGCTCCTCGCGTACACCGCCGGTTCGTCGTACACCGTGGCGCCGAAGTAGGGGAGCATCCACTGGTCGATGTCGTTCTGGCCGTAGTAGCTCTGCCAGTTCACGATGCCGGCGCCGGCCACGGCGGCGCGGAAGCGGTCCGTCTGCGTCACGGCCCACATCGTCATGTAGCCGCCGTAGCTCCAGCCGGCGATGCCGACGCGCCTGGGGTCGATGGGATACGCCTGCAGGACGGCGTCCACGCCGCGCTCGATGTCGCGCAGGTCGCCGTAGCCGAAGTCCTTCACGTTGGCCCGCGTGAACGCCTCGCCGAAGCCGAAGCTGCCGCGCGGGTTCGGCCAGAAGACGAAGTAGCCGCGCTGCGACAGCACGATCGGCTCGTCGCGCGGCCACTTGTTCAGCGACGCGCTGGCCGGGCCGCCGTGGACCCAGACGATCATCGGGTAGCGCTTCGACGGCGAGTAGTCCGCCGGCAGTTGCAGCCAGCCCTGCACGTCGAAGTCGTCGCTCTTCCAGCGGACGGACTTGGTCTCGCTCTCGATCTTGATCGCATCGTTGAGATGGGTGACCTGCGTCCACTTGCCGAGGGACCCGCGCCAGATCTCCGGCGGATGGCCGAACGAGCTGCGGATGACCGCCGTCCGGCCGTTTGCCCCGAATGAGGCGCCGATCACCGCCTCGGCGCTGATGAACTCCGCGCCGCGCCAGAGCGTCTCCTGCCCGCTTTCCGTGACGCGCAGGATGGCCGCATCCCCCTCGACGTTCGCGCCGACGGTGAGCGCGTCATTGCCGCTCCACTGCATCGAGGCGACGGAGAGGCGCGCGTCCTTCGTCAGGTTGCGCGGCGCGCCGCCGGCGGCGTCGATGACGAAGAGGTCGCCGCCGTTCGAGCCGAAGTCGCTCATCAGCCCTTCGATGAACGCGATGCGCTTGCCGTCCGGCGACCAGCGCGGCCAGGTGATCTGCAGCGCCGGCTTGTAGATCGGCTGCATCGTTCCGCTCGCGATGTCGGCCACGTGCAATTGGGCGATCCACCAATTGTTCGTGCCCGAGCCGGGCGAGGAGGTGGTGACGAGACGCGCGCCGTCCGGCGACCAGTCGAACTCGTAGATGTACATGCCGGCCGCCGTGACCGGCTTCATCGCGCCGGTGGAGACGTCCGCCACCACGACGCGCTGCTGCTCGACGGCGTCGGCGATGACGCCGATCTTCCGCGCCGTGGCCACGAGCGCCCCCGCCTCGCGGCTGCTCTCGAACAGGAGGAACGCCACGCGCTTGCCGTCCGGCGACCAGCGCAGCGCGTCCGGCGAGCCTTTCACGCTCCCCACCTCCCGCCCATCGACGTACAGCTTCCGCTTGGCGAACCAGGCGACGCGCTTCGAGTCGGGCGAGAAGGCGAAGGTGGGGACGTCGCCCTTGGCCAGCTCCTTCCCCTCCACCCACAGCCCGCCCTCCCGCACCGACCACCCGACCTGCTTCCCGTCCGGCGAGATCGCCGCCTGATGGAAGTTGCGGACGGCCAGCAGTTTGTCGAGCAGGTCGGCGGCCGTTGCCAGCGGCGCGATGGTGAGGAGAAGGAGGAGAGCGATTCTGCGCATGTCGGCGCGGGAGCATAATCCAATCCGCGTGCGCCTCGATCACTACCTCCATCGCATCGGCATCTCCGCACCGACCTCGGCGACGGTCGACGCGCTGCGCGCGTTGCACCTCGCCCACCGGCGGAGCATCCTCTTCGAGAACCTCGACATCCAGCGCGGGAAGCCGATCCTGCTCGACCTCGACGCGCTGGAGCGCAAGCTCGTGGACGGCGGCCGCGGCGGCTACTGCTTCGAGCACAACACGCTCTTCGCCGCCGCGCTCCGGGAGTGCGGCTTCCAGCCGACGACGCTCCTCGCCCGCGTGCGGCGCGGGCCGCCGGAGAACTGGGCCCGGACGCACATGCTGTTGCGCGTCGAGTGCGAAGGGGCGACGTGGATTGCCGACGTCGGCTTCGGCGGCTCGGGCCTGCTCGAGCCGATGCTCCTCGCCGAAGGCTCCACCTCCGAGCAGGGCGGGCTGACGTACGCACTGCGGCGCGAGGGTTTGCATTGGGTACTCTCCGGGCGCGACGGCGACCACTACGAGTTCACCGAGGAGCCGAACACGCCGGTGGATGTGGAGATCGCGAACCACTACACGTCGACGCATCCGCAATCCATCTTCCGCAAGACGCTGACGATCCAGCGCGCCGGCCCGGCGGAGCGGGTGATCCTGCGCGGCACGACGCTCTCCCGCATCCGCGACGGCGTGCAGACCGACGTGCGGTTCGAGCGCGCGCAGCTCGACGCGGTCGCGCACGAGACGTTCGGCGTCGAGCTGGGCCAGGGGCCGTTCCTCTTCGACTTAGCAAACACTTAGGAATCCCGTCCTCCGCTCCCGCCGGCGAGCGATCTTTTCGGATATCGCTAGGAATGTCTTAGCAACGGCGGCCGCGTGGCGTCCCTACATTGCGCTCAGTCAAATCGACTGAAGGAGACACACGTGATGCCCACCACCACCACACTCGCACCGCCCACCGAGCGCAGCGCGGCGCAGACCCTGGAGACGATGCTGCTCATCCGCACCTTCGAGGAGAAATCGGCCGAGCTGCAGGCCGCCGGCAGGATCGGCTCGGTCTGCACGTCCGTCGGGCAGGAAGCGTCCGCCGCCGGCGTGATGCAGGCCCTCGGCGCGCAGGACCTCATCCTCACCAACCACCGCAGCGCCGGCCACCTTCTCGCCCGCGGCGCCGATCCCGGCCGCGTGATGGCCGAGATCATGGGCAAGGCCACCGGCTACTGCAAAGGGAAGAGCGGCCCGCTGCACATCTCGGTCAAGGAGCTGGGCGTGCTGCTCACGTCGACCATCGTCGGCGGCGAGCTCTCGCTGGCGACCGGCGTCGGCCTCTCGGTCGATGCGCTCGACGGCGACGCGGTGGTGGCCGTCTTCTTCGGCGACGGCGCCGCGACGGAAGGCATCTTCCACGAGTCGGTCAATCTGGCCGCGGTGTGGAACCTCCCCATCCTCTACATCTGCGAGAACAACCAGTGGCAGGCGTTCGTCCACCGCAAGGAGACGATGCTCACCGATCACGTCTCCGACTGGGCCACGCGGTACGGCATCGAGGCGCGCACCGTCGACGGCAATGACGTCGAGGCAGTGGCCGCCGCGGCGCGCGAAGCCGTCGAGTACATCCGCAAGAACCGGAAGCCGTACTTTCTCGAGACCTACACCTACCGCCTGCGCGGCCACATGGAGCCGGACGACCAGGCGTATGTCGACCAGGACGAGCTGGCGTCGTGGAAGCGCCGCGACCCGATCGCCACGCTCGAGACGCGCCTGGTCGAGAGCGGCGAGCTGAGCGCCGAAGAGCTGAGCAGCATCAAGGAGAAGGTGCGCCTGACGGTCGAAGAGGCGGTCTCCTTCGCCGCCGACTCCCCCTACCCGAGCTTCGACGAGCTCACCACCGACGTCTACGCCTGAAAGGAAACTTGACAATGAGAACGATCACTGCTGATGAAGCCATGACCGAGGCGCTGGCCGAGGAGATGCGCCGCGACCCGCGAGTCATCACCTTCGGCGAAGGCGTGGCCACGAAAGGATTCAAGCTGGTGCAGGAGTTCGGGGCGAAGCGGGTGCGTAACACGCCGCTGGCCGAGGGGATCATCGCCGGCACGGCGGCCGGCGCGGCCGCGACCGGGATGCGCCCGGTCATCGACCTCCTCTTTTCGCCGTTCATGACGTTCGCCATGGACGAGATCGTGAACAGCGCGGGCAAGCTGCGCTTCATCTCGGGCGGGCAGTTCTCCTTCCCCATGGTGACGATCACCCGCACCGGCGCCGGCTGGGGCGTCGGCGCGCAGCACAATCACAACAACGAAGCGTGGTTCGTCCACTCGCCAGGGCTGAAGGTCGTGATGCCGTCCACGGCGGCGGACTTCAAGGGTCTGCTCAAGAGCGCCATCCGCGATGACAACCCGGTCATGTTCTTCGCCGACATCGGCCTGCTCTACGCGCCGGGCGAGGTGCCGGACGGCGACCACGTGCTGCCCATCGGCAAGGCGGCCGTCCGCCGCGAGGGGACCTACGCGACGCTGATCTCGTACGGCAAGACCGTGGGCCACTGCCTCACCGCGGCCGAGGCGCTGCAGGAGGCGGGGATCTCCGCCGAGGTGATCGACCTACGCTCGCTCAAGCCTCTCGACGAGGCGACGCTCCTCGCCTCGGTGCGGAAGACCGGGCGGGCAGTGGTGGTGCATGAAGCGGCCGGCCCGTGCGGCGTCGGCGCCGAGGTCTCGGCCATCCTCTCGGAGAAGGCGTTCAGCGCGCTGAAGGCGCCCGTTCTCCGCGTGACCGGCCCCGACGCGCCCGCGGCTTCGTCGTTCCCACTCGAGGCGGCATACGTGCCGCAGCCGGACCGCATCGCGGCCGCGGTGCGCTCGCAGATCGGGTGAGCGGCGGCCCCTCATCCGCCCTTCGGGCACCTTCTCCCCGCCG
>DATEOX010000725.1:0-9313 GCA_035273585.1 Thermoanaerobaculia bacterium | reverse complement strand
CGTAGAAGAGCGTCTTCGACAGCGAGCCGAACGTCTTCTCCAGTTGAGTCGTCAGCTTCATGGCCACGATGGAGTCGATGCCGTAGTTCTCCAATGCGGCGCGCGGATCGAGCTCGTGTGCCGGCAGTCTCAATACGCCGGCGAGCTGCTTGCGCAGGTACTCCTGCGTCTTCTCCGCGAGACTCCCGGTGACGGGCGGCTCCGCTTCCTGCGCCGGCGCCGCGATGGCCGTGCCACTCTCCTTCTTCAATGTGCGCCAGGAGAAGCCGCGCATCTGCACGCGGACGTTGCCGCGCTCGTCGCACAGGTCGACGTCCACCTTGACCAGCTTGTCCGACGCGCGGCTGCCGGGCGAGTAGCGCACCCAGGCCACCATCTCGGGGACACACGGCCCGACGATGCGCAACGAGTCGAGCGCAAACGGCAGCCGCGGCTCGTTGGCCAGCTCCGCCCAATCGTCGAACAGGCCAAGCGACGCCTGCAGGGCGGCGTCGAGGAGGCTCGGATGGAGGACATACTCGCCCGACGTGCTCTCCACGACGCGCGGCAGCCGCAGCCGCGCCAATGCCTGGCCGCTGCCTTTCCGGAGGGAGGTGATCCCCTGGAAAGCTGCCCCGTAGCTCACGCCCATCGCCGCGGACGCCGCATACAGGCTGCCCGGCTCCACCTCGCCCTGCGCCATCTCGCGCTCGAGCTGCTCGAGATCGAGCATGGCCGGCGCCGGCTGGCCGCTCCATACCGCGCGGCCCTGGCAATGGATCGTCTCTCCCTCCTCATCCTCGCTGTAGATTTCGTAGTCGATCCCGCCGCCGTCAGTCGCGGCCAGGGCGAGGCTGACGTCCTTCTTCCCATCGACGACGATCGGGTGCGGCCAGACGGTGTTCCGCAGCTCCAGGATTGTCGACCCGGGCCGCTCCGGCCACGCCTGGTCGATCGCCGCGCGCACCATCTCCAGGTAGGCGACGCCGGGCAGGACCTTCTGCGCCGCCACCTGATGGTCGGCCAGGAAGAACTCGTCGCCCGTGAACGTCGACTCATAGCGCTGCCCGCCCAGATCGGAGGCGTTGCGGTGGAGCAGCGGGTGAATGACCGCGCCCGCCGGCCCCACGGGGCGATGGGAGAACTGCCGGACGAGCGCGATGGCGTCGGTTTTCGACAGCCTCTTGCTCCTCAGTTCGGAGACGACGTATTCAATGAAGTCGATCATTTGCGATCCCCTACACGAGCACCTTGAGCAGCCGGACCGCCTCGTGAGTCTCGATCAGCTCATCGCCGACCTGATTGATGATGTTCTCGATCGATTGGCTGTCTCCGCCGCTCACGGGCGGCTCGTCGATCCAGTAATGCTCGCGGGCGAACGGATACGTCGGCAGGCTGACGCGCCGCGGCTTGGGATCGTCCCAGAGCGCGTTCCAGTCGACTTTCAGCCCCTTGGTCCACACCGCCGCCACCCCTTCTCGATGACGGTCGGTCTCGCCACCCTCGACAAAGGCGGTCAGCTTCGACCGCAACTCGTCGAGCGAGCCGACGACGAACGCGAGGCGCTCGTCCATCGCGTCCCGCCCCACCTGGAGCGTGTAGGCCAGCTCGGCGAGATCGGGCCGCGACGTCTCGACGCACTCGAGGAGGTCGCGCGCCTTCTGCCGCAACTGCTCCGCCGTCCTCGCCGACAGCGGCACGATGACCTCACCGCGCGGCGCCGCGGCCTGCTCGTGCGCCGGATACTCCTCGATCACCACGTGCGCATTCGTCCCGCTGAAGCCGAACGAGCTGACCGCCGCGCGCCGCAAGGAGCCCGCGCCAACATTCCACGGCTTCGTCTCCCGGCTGATGTAGAAGGGCGACTCCGCGAAATCAAAGTGCGCGGTCTCCTTCCGGACGTGCAGCGTCGGGACGAGCGTCCGATGCTGCATGGCCAGCAACACCTTCTGCACGCTGGCCACGCCGGAGGCCGCGGCGGTATGGCCGACGTTGCTCTTCACCGAGCCGAGGCCGCAGTAGTTCTTCCTTGCCGTCTTTTCCTGGAAGACGGTGGCCAGCGCGGTGAGCTCGATCGGATCGCCGAGCTTCGTGCCCGTGCCGTGCGTCTCGACGTAGCTGATCGTCTCCGGATCGATGCCGTTGCGCGCATAGACGTCGCGGATCAGCTCGATCTGGCTGTTGACGCTCGGCGCGGTGATGCCGTTCGTCTTGCCATCCTGATTGACGCCCGACCCGAGGATCACGCCGTGGATGAAGTCGTTGTCGCGCTGGGCGTCGCTGAGGCGCTTGAGCACCAGCGCGCCCACCCCTTCGCCGACCACGATGCCGTCCGCCCCGTCGTCGAATGCCCGGCATTGTCCGGAGGGGGAGAGCATGCCGGCCTGGCTCATCGACAGATAGCTTTCCGGCGTCAGCCACAACGTCACGCCGCCGGCGAGGGCCATGTCGGTCTCGCCGGACAACAGCGCCTGGCTGGCCAGGTGGAGGGCGACGAGCGACGACGAGCACGCCGTGTCGACGGAGATGGCCGGGCCTTTGAGGTTCAGGTAATACGCGATGCGCGCCGCGGCGATGGCGAAGCTGTTGCTCGTCACGGACGCGGCCCGGACGCCGCTCTGCAGCAGACGCGACGCGTATTCGGCCATGGAGATGCCGAGGTAGACACCGCATTTCTTCGCGCTCAGGCTCTCGCCCGAATAGCCCGCGTCCTCGAATGCCCGATAGGCCTCCTGCAGGAAGAGCCGATGCTGCGGATCGATGTGCACCGCTTCCTGCGGGGAGAGGCGGAAGAACAGCGGATCGAAGCAGTCGACGTCGTCCAGCGCGCCGAGCCACTTCGAGCAGCTCTTGTCCGCCTTCGACGGATCCGGATCGTAGTAGCGCTCGGCGTCCCAGCGGTGGCTCGGGATCTCCGCGACCGAGTTCTTCCCCTCGGCGAGGTTCTGCCAATACTCCTGCAGACCATCCGCCTGCGGATACCGCCCGGACATGCCGATGATCGCGATCTTCTCTGCGGCATCGCCGCGCTTCGCCGAGCGGCTCTTGCGGATCGGAATGCGCTCCTGCACGACGACGGGCGGCGCCGGCGCGGCGGGCAGCTTCGGTCCCAGGAAGGAAGCGAGCGCCCGGATGCTCGGATAGTCGTAGACGAGGATGTTGGGGAGCTCGGTCCCGAACGTTGCGTTGATGGAGTTGATCCATTCCAGCCCGAGGAAGGAGTCGAGACCGAGCTCGCTGAACGGCTGGTCGACGTCGATGCCGGACGCGCTCATGTGCAGCACGGCGGCGAGGCTCGTGCGCAGCTCCTCCTGCAGATGTTCATGACCCGCGGACGGCATCGACACAGCGACCGACGGCCGCGGAGTCTCGGCCACGAGCGGCTCCGGCTCGTCGTCGGCACGCGGGTAGTCGACGTGCGGCCGGCGCAGCATCGCCTCCAGCGCCGCCGGGTAGGGCGTCGGATCGTGCAGCGCCGCCCGGTTGTGATCCGCGAGCTGCTGGTCATCCGCGGCGTCATCGCCCTTCAGCCGGACGAGCAGGTAGCTGATGAGGCCTTTTTCCAGCGCCTCCGATAGCTCGGCATAGCTGCGGTACGTGTCCCGCACCGCCTGCGGCAGGTTGCGGACGTTCTGCTCGACCTCCGGGTCGTACAGGAAGTTGGCGATCTGCGGCGAAACGTCGATGAGCTCATCTACGCGGAAGCGGAGCCCGGAGATCACCCGCAGCCACTCGTCCTGCGTCGGGACGTGTACGCCGATGGAGCGATCCACCGCGGAGGCCTGCTGGTTGGAGATGATGTCCATCAACAGGACCGTCCCCTCTGCCGTCAGCGACTTGCGGATGTTGCGGAAGAGGCTCTCCTTGTTCTCTACGTGCGGGCAGACCTCGATTCCGAACACGAGGTCGTACTGATCAGGGAACGGATCTCTCGCGCTGTCCTTGTGATGGATCGTCACCCGCGACCCGAGGTTGCGGGCGGCGATTCGCTGATTGCCGAGGCGGGCCTGGTCGGCGGTGATGGTGAAGCCGTCGACGCGCAGATGGGGGAAGAGGGTACCGAGCTGGATGACGTCCGTCCCGTGGCCGCAGCCGAAGTCGAGGACCGACTCGATCTCCGCAAAGTCCTCGTTGGCGAACAGGACCTGGCGCATCTCCGTCTGTTTCGCGTGCACCTGCCGCCGGTCCTCGGCGTGCGCCTTCGGGTTGAGGTAGGTGGCGGACATCGAGAAGCCCGCCCTTCTGCTCTCGAACGGACAGAAGGTCAGGTACTCCATCTTCGAGTGCACGTTCGGCAGCACGAGGGAGTAGACCTCCTCGACTTTGCTGGCGTAGCGATCGTTTCTGCCGTGATGGAGCGTCCGGAGGAAGGTGTCGACCCGCGATGGCTGGCCGATCACCACCATGGTCTGCGTCTGATCGGACTGCAGGACGTCGCGCCAGATGTCCAGGCCGTCCCGCGTCGGCAGCGGTTCATTGCCGAACTCCCGGGCGCTCATCTTCAGGTAGCGCGCCTTCTGGTCGAGGTCCCGGAAGCCCATGCCTCCGTCCTCCCAGAACGGCCAGTTGATGACGATCGTCCTGCCGTTCCCCGTCCTCTGCCGCCGATGCAGGGCGTAGGCGGTCTGGAAGCGGCTGGCGACGGCGTAGTCGCAGGCGCCGTCGTCGCCGAACGAGGCGGCGATGGACGAGAAGTAGCAGATGAAGTCGAGCGGCTGCTCGCCGAGCACTTCATCCAGCGCCAGCGTGCCGAGGGTCTTCGGATGGAGCACCGAGTCGACGTCGGCCGCGGTCCGTTCGTGGAACGCGCCGCTCGGCTCGACGCCCGCGGCGTGGATGACTCCGGAAATGGCGTGGTTACGCGCCCAGGAGGCGAGCGCCGACCGGTCGCTCACGTCGACGGCGTCGTAGCGGACGTCGCGCGCGCCGGCCGCCTTCAGTCGCGCGATCTCTTCCTCGATGCGCGGCGAGAGCGGACTGCGGCCCAGGAGGAGCAGGTTGGCCCGATGGTGCTCGGCCAGGTAGTTGGCGAACTTCAGGCCCAGCGCTCCGGCACCGCCGGTGATCAGGTAGGTGCCGCCCTGTTTGATGACAGGTTCTTCCGAGGTCCTGGTCAGCTCGACCGGCTCGAAGGAGAGCGCCAGCCGGCGACCGTCCTGGTACCAGAGAACGCCGCCGGACCGCGATGCGTCCAGCAGTTGCCCAGGCGTGCACGACTCGCTGTAGAGCACCGAGATCCGCGTCTTCGGCAGCAGTCGTTTGAGGGAGCGCTCGAAGCCGACCCACGAGTAGTCCCAGCACGTCTCGGCGCGCGACGGATCGTATTGGCCGACGAGGATGACGTGGCTGACGGCGTGGTTCCTGATCGCGCGGAAGAGACTGAGCAGCGCATGGATGCCCGCCAGTTGCTCTCCCCTCGCCCAGTCGTAGACGATCGTGAGCGGCCCGGCGCTCGTCACGTCATCGAGCAGCGTCTCGATGTCGTCCGCATCATTGAAGCGGCAGTGGTACTCGCGCTCCGAGAGCTTGCGGTATGCGGCGGCACGGTAGACGAGTCGGGCGCCGGCGAGCTCGCCGGTGGCGAGCGCCGACTGGCGATCGGTGAAGACCACGAAGTTCGCGCCGTCTGATGGTCCGTCCGCCGGCGCCGGCTCCTGCCAGGATTCCTGAAAGAAGAGGGGGCGGGACGCTTCCTCACGGGGCGGCTGCGCCTTGATCCAGTACCGCTCCTTCGCGAACGGGTAGAGAGGCAGCCGGATGCGCCGCGGCCGCACTCCGTCATGGAGCCGGTTCCAATCGAGATCCAGCCCCTTGGTCCACACGTCGGCCAGCGTGGAGAGCTTCTTCTGCGCGATCCATCTGCCGACGAGCATCTCGACTGCCTCTTCATCCTGACTGAGGATGCCCAGGCTCTCCTTGCTGCGCTTCGCCTGACCGCGATGGACGTCGTCGACCGGCTGGTCATCGACCCAGGCCTGGAGCCTCGCGGCGAGCTGTTCGATCGAGCTCACGATGAAGCCGAGGCGCTCGTCCATCGGCGCTCTGCCCACCTGCAGCGTGTAGGCGACTTCGGCGATGCTGACGTTCTCCTTGCGCAGGAACACCAACAGATCGACGGCTTTCTGCTTCAGTTGCTCGGCGGTTCGGGCCGACAGCGGGACGATCGTCTTCGCATCGGGCACAGTCCGCGACGCCGGCGGCAGGTACTCGCCGATGACGAGATGCGCGTTGGTGCCGCTGAAGCCGAATGAGCTGATCGCCGCCAGGCGGCGCTCGCCGGCGTCGACCTTCCACTCCCGCAGGCGGCTGTTGACGAAGAACGGGCTGCCGGTAAGGTCGATGTGCTCGCTGAGCCGCTCGAAGTTGATGGTCGGCGGCAACTGCCGGTGCTCGAGGGCCAGCACGAGCTTGATCACGCCGGCGATTCCGGCGGCGGTGAGGGTGTGGCCGATGTTGCTCTTGATCGAGCCGAGCGCGCAGTAGCCCGTCTTCCGCGTGTACCTGGCGAAGGCCTTCTTCAGCCCCTCCACCTCGATCGGATCGCCCAGTTGCGTGGCCGTGCCGTGGGCCTCGATGAGTTGGATTCCGGCCGGATCGATGCCGTACCGGTCGTAGACCTCCTGCTCCAGGCGCGTCTGCGACTCCGGGTTCGGGGCGGTGATCCCGTTGGTCCTCCCGTCCTGATTGAGGCCCCATCCGCGGATGACGCCACGGATGATGTCGCCGTCCCGCTCCGCGTCCGCGAGGCGCTTGAGCATCACGACGCCCACTCCTTCTCCGACCACGATGCCGCTGGCCCGCTGATCGAAGGTGAAGCACCTCCCGTCGGGCGAGAGCATGCCCGCCTGGGCCGCCTTGATGTGCATCTCCGGCCCGGCCAGCACGCAGACGCCGCCCGCCAGGGCCAGATCGCTGCCGCCGGAATTCAGGCTGTCGCAGGCATGGGAGAGAGCAACGAGTGAGGACGAGCAGGCCGTGTCGACGGCGATGCTGGGGCCCTGCAGGTTTAGGAAATAGGAGATGCGCGCCGCCAGGATGGACATCGCATTGCCGGTGAACCCTTGCGCGGTCAGGTGACGCTGCGGCGCGAGCTGGTGATAGTCGGTCGCAGCGCATCCGACGAAGACGCCGCACCTGCTGCCCGAGAGCGTACGCGCGTCGTATCCGGCGTCTTCGATGCTGTGCCAGCACGCCTGCAGGAAGAGACGCTGCTGCGGATCCATGACCTCCGCCTCGGTCGGCGAGATGTTGAAGAAGAGCGGGTCGAAGACGTCGCATTCGTCCAGCGCCCCCATCCACCGGCTGTTGGTCTTGCCCGGCGCCGCGCCGCCCGCCTGATAGTAGTCATCCGCGTTCCACCTCTGCCGCGGCACCTCGGTGATGCAGTTGCGCCCCTCGGCGACGTTCCGCCAGAGCTCCTTGACCGATTTCGCCCGCGGGAATTGACCGGCCATGCCGATGATGGCGATGGGCTCCGTTGCCCGCGACGGCGGCGCGCTCGTGACCACTCGCCGCGGCTTGCGGCTACGACGTGTGAGTGCAGCGGCCGCCGCCGGCAGCTCTGCCGCGGGAGCTACGGCCGGAGGCGGCGGCGCCTCCTGCTTCTTCGCTTCCTCGGCGACATGCTTGCTGAACTGCGCCAGCGTCGCGTAGGTGTAGACCTTCGTCGGCTCGAGCGCCGTCCGGTACTTTTCGTTGATCTTGCGAATCCAACTGATGCCGCTGACCGAGTCCAGCCCGAGGTCGATGAACTGCGCGTTGTCGTCGACGTCGCTCTCCCGCAACTGCAGCTCGGCCGCCAGGAGCGTCCTGAGGGTGGCGGTGACGTCCGGCAGGAGCTCGCGGCTGGCCGGCGGCGGCTGCGGTGCTTCCGCCCGCGGCTGCGGCGCTTGGAACTTGCTCTCGATCTGCGCCAGCGTGTCGGGCCGGCCGACGAAGGTCTCCTCGTGCATGGCCAGCTCCAGCCGGTACGTCTCTTCGAGCGCCTCGCGCTGATGACGCGTCAGCTCCCGCTTGAGATCGATCAGGCGCTCGCGGGAGGTCCGCGCGATCCGTCCGGCCAGGGCCATCGCGGCCGGATAGACCTCGGCCCGAGGAAGAACGGGGAGGGCGAGGCCTCTCGCCGCGAGCTCCCGGCCGGTGAACGGCTCCGCGGTCAGCAGGCTTTCCCTGGCCAGGTCCTGCCCCATCTTCTCGCCGAGGATCCATGTCGCGCCGGCGCCGGGGGTGAAGCCGTAGCCCATGTAGGGGCTCACATACTGGCTTTCCTCACTGAGCAGCACGAGGTCGGCGAACATGCCGAGCGTCCAGCCCGCGCCGATGCCGTGTCCCTGGATGGCCGCGATCACCGGCAGGCTGCAGTCCAGCGGGAGCTGGAAGATCTTGAAGTCGGTGAACTTCGCCTTCCCTTCCTGCACGGCCCGCAGGTTTTCCTTCGTGCCGCCGGAAGCGAAGTAGCTGTCGTAGCCGGTGAGGATCACGACCTTGTACGCCGGGGTCTGCTCGATGTGGGCGAAGGCTTCCCGCATCCCCTCCATGAAGGCGTCGGAGAACATGTTCTTCGCGTCCCGATCCTCCATCTTCACGACCACGATGCCTTCCGGGTGGGCGGTCGCGGTGATGACGCGCGACCGCAGCGGGACAGGCGTCGGCAGGCCGGTCGCATGGTCTCCCTGATCCGCTGACGCGAGCTCCTGGAGGGCCGCCGCGAGGGTCCGCGTCTCCACCTGCTCCGCCGGGGTGCCGGCCGCCGCGAGCGCGACGAGGCGCCGCATCAGATGCCGCTTGAGCAGGCCGAGCGCATGCCGCGGCTTCGCGGCCAGCGCGGAGGCGAGCTTCCGCGCGGTTGCCTCGACCTCCGGCGGCGCGACGATGGGACACGTCCACCCCTTCTCGCGCAGTTGCCTGCCGGTCATCACATCAACGAGATCCCGCGCCCGCGCCGGTCCGAAGCGCTCGCCGAGCAGCGCCGCCTCGGTCGCCGTCGGATGGTCCGCGTACCCGTAGGTCGCCTCTTCGCTGCACACCATGAAGTCGCACAGCGCCGCGGCCATGAAGCCGGCCCCGATCGCATCCTCCTGCAGCACGGCGATCACCGGATACGGGAACGACGCGATGGCCTCATACAGCCCCTGCTCGACGTGCGCGCGTCCCAGGCCGCTGAGCATCAGGACCTTCAGCGCCGGCTCCTGTCGCATCCGGTCCAGCGCCTGTCGCAACTCGGTCGCGCTCGCGACGTGGATGGAGAAGATGCCGTTGGCGGCGGGCTTGGCCGCTTTCCGATCGGAGAGCGTGATCGGGGCCCGTCCGGCGGGAGAGACCGGCGGCTTCTTCC
>DATEOX010000724.1:0-2709 GCA_035273585.1 Thermoanaerobaculia bacterium | reverse complement strand
TGAAGAGGAGCTTGAACTCGACCTGGGGCAGCACCGACTTCTGCGTCACGAGGCGCAGATCGCTCCCGCCGGCTGCCGTCGCGGCGGGTGACACCGCGGAGAGCGACGGCAGTTGATCGATGCCCGCCGGCAGGGGGTCCTTGGAGAGGGTGGTCACCACCAGGTTGTTGTCCGTGATGTACTTCCGGGCCACGTTCTGGATGTCCGCCGGCGTGAGGGCGGCGAGCTGCTTGTAGTAGTTGTTGATCGTGTCGTAGGAGCGCTTGTAGTAGACGAACTCTGCCAGCGTCTGGGCGATGGCCTCCGTGTTGTCCAGGCCGCGCACGAAGTTGTAGCGGGTGTTGCTCTTCGACTCGTTGACCCGGTCCGCCGGCTCCTGCCGGTCGCGCAGCCGGGCCAGCGTGCGCATGATCTCGTCCCGGACGTAATTCGCATCCTTCGCATCCTTCACCCGGGCGAAGACGGTGTAGAGCGCCGGGTCGATGGACGGTCCGTTGAAGGTGAAGAGGCGGTCGACCTTCTGCTCCTGCTCGACCAGCCGCTTGTAGAGGTCGGAGGTCTGCCCGAACTCCAGGTCGAGCGCCGTGTCGAGGGCGGGGAGCTCGTTCGAGTTCTCATCCCAGCCGGGGACGCGGAAGGCGACGGTGACCCAGGGGATGGTCTCCGACGACCAGGGGACGTGGGCGTAGACCGGCCTGGTCGACGGCGGCTCGGCCGGGATGTCCACCTTGTAGGTGCCGCGCTTCCAGTCGCTCCACGACTTCTCCACCAGGCTGAAGACCTTCTGCGGATCGACGTCGCCGGCCACGATGATGGTGGTGTTCTCCGGCCGGTACCAGCGGCTGAAGAACGTCTTGGAGTAGTCGTACTGGTTCGGCATGTCCTCGATGTCTTTGATGAAGCCCATCGTGGTGTGCTTGTACGTGTGCGTGGTGTACGCCGCGTCGCGCTGCACCTCGAGGATCTTGCGGATGGGGTTGGCCGAGTTCTTGTTGTACTCGCCGAGGACCGCGCGCGCCTCGGTCTTGAAGGCCTCCGGGCTGTACGAGAGGTTCTTGAAGCGGTCGGCCTCGATCTCCAGGATCTTCGGCAGGTCTTCCTTGGCGAACGTGATGTGGTAGATCGTCCGGTCGTCGGACGTGTTCGCGTTCTGCCGCGCCCCCGCCTTCTGGATGATGGCGTTGTAGGCCTCGGGGGAGTACTTCTCCGTGCCGCGGAACATCATGTGCTCGAAGAAGTGGGCGAAGCCGGACTTGCCCGGCTCGACCTCGTTGCGCGAGCCGGTGCGCACCGGGATGTAGAGCGAGACGATGTTCGGGAATCCGGTGGGGACGGCGATGACCTTCAGGCCGTTGGGGAGGGTGTGCTCGACGGCCTTGAACGGCAGGATTCTGTCGTTCGGGGTCGTCGCCGCGGTCTTCTTCGCCGTCTCGGCGCCGAATCCGAGGATGGGCAGCAGCGCCCCGCACACGAACAGCGTGAGCATGCGGAATCTCATGTGCTCTCCTTGATGAGTATTTGAATTTGCGGGCGCATGGTAGCCGAACGGCGGCGTCGCCCGGTTGCGTAGTGGTGAACGTCGCCGCTCAGTTGACGGCTTCCCGCCCTCGCAGCGTCTCTTCCGGATCGGCGGGCCCTTCCTTGAGGTCCTCGCGGATGATGAGGTCGAGGAAGAGCTCCCGCACCCCCTCCTTCCCGCTTTCCCGGAAGACCCGCCGGACGAGCGGCGGCTGGAGCTCGATGCCGGTCATGGTCCGGAGGTATTGGCAGAAGACGACGGCCCGGGCGCGGAAGGAGACGATGAGCAGCGCCAGGAGGATGAACGCGAATGCCAGCAGCAGCCAGGTGAGCATCGGTTGAGGACCCGAGGCGAAATGCTAACACGGCACTGAAGTTGCGAGGTCGGCCGGGGGAGGGAAAGACGCATGACGGAAGAACGTTACGAGCCGGTCTCGTGCGACTACCACGACCAGCTCGAGGCGGCGGCCATGCACCGCACGCCGGTGGAGCTGGAGTTCGACCTGGACGGCGTGGCCCAGAAGCAGCGGGGCCGCATCTCCGACGTCTACACCACCGAAGGGGCGGAGTTCGTCCGCTTCGACTCCGACTCCGGGCCGCTGGAGATCCGCCTCGACCGCATCATCTCCTTGCGCGAAGAGTAAGATGGGCATGACATGCCCAAGGTCCTCTTCTACGCCGGCACCGCGTTCTGCCTCTTCCTCGCCCTAGGAAGCGCCGCCGAGTCGGCCCGCCAGCTCCGCGGTGCGTCGCTGACGTTCGCCGCGCTCGGCCCCTTCGGCGCTCCCGCCGTGGCCCGCGCCGCCTGGACGGTGGTGGTGGCTCTCCTGGCCGGCTTCGCCACCGCCGCGATCTTCGTCCGGATGGCCGCCCTCCTGGCCCCCCGCAACCTCTTCGGCGCCTTCTTCGCCGTCTTCTCCGCCATCGGCTCGATGCTCACCCTCTCCGCGACGATGCTCCTCCAGTGGCGCATGGTCGTCACCGCCTCCCCCCTCCTCGGCGAGCTCCACTTCGTCGCTTGCCTTCTCCTCGGCTTCTTCGTGTCGCTGACCCTGCTCTCCGTCCGCCCGTACTTTCGGATTCAAGCGAGCCGCGTCCTGTCGGCGTTGGTCTCGTTCCCCCTCCCGATCTTCGCCCTGATCGTGGTCCAGGAGCTCTTCGTCAGCGCCTCCCACGCCCCCCTCCCCGCCA
>DATEOX010000723.1:0-4302 GCA_035273585.1 Thermoanaerobaculia bacterium | reverse complement strand
GCCGGCTGGAGAGCCGGCCCTACATTGGCCTCCACAGCATTCCCGCCACCTTCGCCTCCACGTCCCAATAGATGATCGCCAGAGCGGTGAGGTCGAACGCTGCGTGGGCGCACATCACCATCCAGATGCGGCCGGTTGTGGCGAAGATCGCCCCGAACACGAGGCCGACGATCGTGGCCTGTTCGACGCCCGCCACGCCCTGGCTGAGGTAGTGGCTCGCGCCGAACCACAGCGACGTGATCAGCACGACGGCCGTCTTCGCCACGGCGCCGCTCCCGAGCAGCGCGCCGAGGCGCTCGAACAGATACCCGCGGAACACCGTCTCCTCGGCGAAGCCGGCGATGAGCATCGCCCAGACGGCGGCGGGCAGGAGAGCGCGGTTGCCGGCCAGGAAGTGGTACGCGTGATTGACCGGGTCGGCGCCGAGGAGCGGCATCACCAGCATCTTCATCGCCAGCTTGAAGGCGATGCCGAGCGCGACGCCGCCGGCGATGCTCAGCGCCCAACTGCGCGGGCGGGCGTAGCCGATCGCCGCCAACGGCGTCTGCGACCAGCGGGCCCAGAGCAGCACCAGGACGGCGCCGACCGGCAGCACGATCATGTTCGGCAGGACGATGTTGCCGGTGAGCATGATGATGACCATGGCCAGGACGCCGAGCGGTCCGAAGCCACGCAACGCGTCGGTGGTCATGAGGAAAAAGTACGTGAGGGTCGGAGGCGAGGTTTTACACTGCACCCGCTCATGCCCGGCAAGCTGCTCATCGTCGGCACCCCCATCGGCAACCTCTCCGACTTTCCCCCGCGGGCGGTCGAGGCGCTCAAGTCGGCGTCGCTCATCCTCTGCGAGGACACGCGGCACACGCGGAAGCTGCTCACGTACTTTGGCATCGACCGGCCGTCCGTCCGCTTCGACGACCACACCGAGGACGACCGGGCGGAGCAGTTCGCCGACCGGATCGAGGCCGGCGAGACCATCGCGCTGGTCAGCGACGCCGGGATGCCCGTCATCTCCGACCCCGGCTACCGCATCGTGCGCCTCGCGCGCGATCGGGGCCTGGCCGTCGAGCCGATCCCCGGCCCGTTCGCTGCCGTCCTGGCCCTCGTCGCCAGCGGCATCCCGCCCCTCCCCTTCACCTTCCTCGGGTTCACGCCGCATCGGCACGGTGAGCGGCTCGAGCTCTACCGCCGTATCGCGGAGATCGGCCACACGGCAGTCGTCTACGAGTCGCCGGAGCGCCTGATCGAGTCGCTCGCCGACGCGCTCGAAGTGCTGGGCGATGCCGAGGTCGCCGTCGCGCGGGAGATGACGAAGCTGCACGAGGAAGTGCTGCGCGGCTCGATCTCCGAGGTGCTGGAGACGCTGCGCGAGCGTCCGTCGGTGAAGGGCGAAGTGACGATCGTGTTCGGCGCGCCGGCGCGCGCGGCGGCGGAGGTCGAGCCGGATGTGGTGCGCCAGGAATTCGAGCGGCTGCGGGCGGAGGGGATGCGCAGGAACGACGCAGTGAAGGTCATCGCCGAGAAGCTCGGCATGCGCAAGAACGACGTCTACCGGCTGCTCTTGTGATCGGGCCGCAGCACGGCGCGGGAGAACTTGATGAAGTAGTCGACGCCGGACGCCAGGGCGAAGACCATCACGATCCAGAGCGCGACCTCGCCGAGGACGGGGATCACATCACCCAGCTCATATCCAAGGATGAGCAGGGAGATGGCGATTACCTGGCTGATCATCTTCCCCTTGCCGAGGGGCGAGGCGGCGATGGTCACGTTCTGCTGCGCGGCGATGGAGCGGAGGCCGGAGACGGCGAACTCCCGTCCGATGATGATGACCACGATCCAGGCCCGGGCCAGGCCGAGCTCGACGAGGGAGATGAAGGCGGCGGACATCAGAAGCTTGTCGGCGATGGGGTCGAGGAGGGCGCCGAGGCGGGTGATCTTCTTCATCCGCCGGGCGAAGTAGCCGTCGAGGAAGTCGGTGATGGCCGCCACGAGGAAGATGCCAAGCCCGGCGTACTCGCGGCCGGAGAACTTGGTCAGGAGGACGACGACGAGGAAAGGGACGAGGAAGATGCGGAAGAGGGTGAGCGAGTTCGGCAGGTTCCAGATCTCGTTCGCCACGTCCTCGCGCGGAGGTGGGACGGCTTGCGGACGGAGGATCAGTTCGGGAGCGGCGTTGGTGGGCGGGACGGACATCGATGAATCTCGGTCGCTCGCCTGAGGATAGTCGTTTCGGGGCATCTGCACAAAGGAATATCACTCTGGCAATTGACATTCCTACGGCAGCATCTAGAATCGCCGCCCACCCTGTTTTTCCTGCTGAAGTCGATGTTGCGAAAGTGGCGGAACTGGTAGACGCGCTAGTCTCAGGAGCTAGTGGTTGCAAGACCATGGGGGTTCGAGTCCCCCCTTTCGCACCAATCGTTCCGCCCCGTGCTCCCGTCCGCCCTGTTAGCTACGCCCCTGCGGATGCGGCTCTTCCTCATTCGGACGCTCGTGCCTCTGGCCGTAGTCCTTTCGGTCATCCATCACCCATTGGCCGAGGAGCCGGCTGCGTTCCACCGGCGGTCGCAGCGCTCGAGTCCTTGAAATCGCGGCCTCTTGCAGGGCCTTCCTCATGGACGGCCGGCCCCCTATCGATATGACGGCGCCGGCAATGTTACGGACATCGGCAGCGAGCAGTTCGCCTACGACAAGGTCGGGCGGCTGAAAAGCGCCACCGTTCGGGGTCCCGATCTGAACAGCCTGCAAACGCAAAGCTTCATTACGACGAATATGGCAACCTGCTCAGCGCGTCAAAGCTCGGCCAGACAGTTTCGCTGCCGGTGATGCTGCAACGAACCGCCTCGTTGGAGTCAGCTATGACGCGGCCGGATCCGTGATCGCATCCGGCGAGTTGCACTACGACGCTGTCGCGGATGCTCGCGTCGCGCAAATAGCCGGATCCGGCGGCGCTCACGCCGTCGCGGTCCGGATCTCCGCCAGGGCCATCTCCAGCGCGGCCGACTTGAGCTGTTCCTGCTCGCTGAGCTGCTCCACCTCCGCCTGGCGCTGCGCCGAGTTGCGCAGCTCGCGGAGGCCGAGGAGGCAGGACCAGATGAGGAAGACGTCCTCGAAGGCCACCCAGCCGGCGTGCTCGAGGAAGCGCCACCACTCCGGGTTGGCCACGCCGTAAACCGACTCGGGCCAGAAGATGCCGCGCAGGAAGTGGTCGGCGGCGACGACCACCGTGGCCGTGATCAGCACCGGCCAGTCGAGATAGAAGGCCAGGAAGGCGAGCGAGCCGAAGACGTGGAAATGCGTCTCGATGCGGCCGCCGGTGAGATGGATGAGCAGCGCCGAGGAGAGCATCTGCGAGGCGGCGATGACGTGCCGCGTGATCGTCGCGCCCGGCCGGAAGAGAGCCAGCAGCACCGGCAGGAGGATGATGCCCGCGCCGCCGAGGATGGCAATCCAGACGTGGACGTGGATCGTCTGCTGCTTGCCGAACCAGGCGTACGGCGACACGGCGAACGCGGCGATGATGCCGGCGATCCACTGCACCACGAGCAATGCGGCGAACATCCGGTCGATCCTCACCCGCCGGGCGTGAAGCTGCTCGGCCACGAGTTCGTCCGCACGGGTCATCGCGTTTGAGCTCATCTCACTCTCCTTCATTTGCTGATGGCGCAGCCGAACACCGGGTGGCTCCCCTCGCCCCCCTGCGAGTTGGCGATGCGGATCACGTCCTGGCGCCCGCGGTTGTTGCCCGCGTGGCCACGCAGCGACGTGATGCCGCCGGCGAAGCGGAGCGCGCCGTCGCCGTCGAAGAGCAGGGTCTGACCGGAGGTGAAGCCGCCGAAGCGGCGCGCCTCGCGGCCGTCCTCGTCGATGACCACCTCCGCGCCGCGCAGTCTCGTGGCCGCTTCCCAGACATCGCTCCGCTCCCAGCCGGCGGGGAAGCCGCGCGGACGGTAGACGAGGACGTACGTCTTCATCGAGTGCGGCGCCTTCTCGACGATCTGCGCCAGCTCCTGCATGCTGGCCCGGCTGCACGAGCAGTGCGGATGGACGAGCATGACCAGCGTCCACTGGCCTGGATGGCGCGGGAGGATGGACGCCGCGGGATACGTGCGCGGCGCGGAAGCCGCCCGTCCGGGCGTGCTCTCGAAGCGGCGCATCTCGCGATAGGCGACGGCGATGGTGGCCGTCCAGAGGATGGCGGCGGAGAAGATGGCGATGCGCAGGACGGGTCTCATTGTTTTTTCAGGGCATCCAGGGGCGAAATCTGTTTATGGTCCCGCTCGAACCGGATCCGGCCGCTCGTCA
>DATEOX010000722.1:0-6000 GCA_035273585.1 Thermoanaerobaculia bacterium | reverse complement strand
AAGCGCAGCTCGATCGACCGCGCCAGCTCGCCCTCGGCACCTCCCAATGTCTTCGACCGGCCGGGGATGTCGAGCGCGTCGCCCTGCACGGCGGCGATCTTCTCCCGCCCGAGGTCCGCGAGCAGGAAGTTGATCAGCGCCGCGTCGGCGTCTCGCGGGAGGAGCTTCTGCACGAACTCCCCCTTCGGCACGTTGATGGCCATCTTGTTGTCTTTGAAGTAGGCCTGCAGGAACTCCATCGCTTTACGATGAAAGTCGGCCCGCGCATCCTCATGGATCCAACGGTTGCGCTCCACCTCGGCCAGATGCGGCACGCGCTTCAGCTCCTTGGCCAGCGTCGCCACGCGGATGCCGGTGCGGGCCTGCACCTCGGAGACGCTGAGCGTCCGGACGCCGGCCAGCTTGGCCATCAGCTCCACGCGATCGATCAGCGAGGCGCCGGCCAGCGTGGCCAGGATCTCGCCGCGCGTGCCGCGGCTGAGCTTCGGCAGGTGCGCGTCGAGGATCACGCCGCCGCCGATGGTGAACGCCGGCGAATAGCGGCGGATGACGAAGCGGTCGCCGGCCACCGCGACGACCGGCGACTCGAGCCGCACCTGCACGAAGGCGCTGCCGCCCGGCTGCAGCTCGCCTGTCGTCCCGTCGACGAAACGGATCGTGCCGAGGAGCTCGGAGGCGAGGTGATGGAAGCGGATGCGCGTCTGCTCCTTGAGCGGCTTCGCATCCGGCAGCAGCTCCAGGCGGGCGGTGATCACCTGCGAGGTGCGCAGCGTCGACGGCTCGACGAGCTGCTGCCCGCGGTGAAGGTCCTCCAGCGCGAGGTCGGCCAGGTTCATCGACGTTCGCTCGCCGGCCGAGGCGTGCTCGCGCGGCTCGCCGTGCACCTGGATGGCGCGGGCGCGGCTGCGCATCGCGCCGGGAAGCACTTCCACCTCCGACTCGACCTCGATGCGCCCGGAGTAGGTCGTGCCGGTGATGACCGAGCCGAAGCCTTTCATGGTGAAGACGCGGTCGACGGGAAGGCGGAAGACGCGCGTCGTGGCGTCGCGATCGTCGACCGACGCGACGGAGGCGAGGAGCGCGGCGCGGAGGTCGTCGAGGCCGGCGCCGGTCGTGCTGCTGACGGGAACGATCGGCTTGCCGTCGAGGAAGCTGCCGGCCACGAGCTCCTCGATCTCCAGGCGCACGAGCTCCATGATGTCGCGGTCGACGAGGTCGCTCTTCGTGATGGCCACCACGCCGGTGGGGATGGCCAGTAGCCGGCAGATGGCGAAGTGCTCGCGCGTCTGCGGCTTGATCGACTCGTCCGCGGCGACGACGAGCAGCGCGCTGTCGATCCCCCCTACGCCGGCGAGCATGTTCTTCACGAAGCGCTCGTGGCCCGGCACGTCGATGAAGCCGATCTGGTAGTCGTCCGTGAACCAGCTGGCAAACCCGAGGTCGATGGTGATGCCGCGCCGCTTCTCTTCGGGCAGGCGGTCGGTGTCGATGCCGGTGAGGGCGCGGACGAGGGAGGTCTTGCCGTGGTCGATGTGGCCGGCGGTGCCGACGATGCGGCGTTTGCGGTTTGCCTGTGTCATTCTGAGGGGCGAGAGTATGTCTCAGTGTCATCCTGAGCCGCGAAGACGGCGAAGGATCCGTACCTTCAGGCGTCGACGCAAGCGCCGGGAGATCCTTCGTCGTCTGCGCGACTCAGGATGACACTGAAGATCACCGCCGCGGACGGCTATCCGCTCGCCGCCACCTTCTACGAGGGCGGCGACGACGCGATGGTCATCAACTCGGCGATGGGCGTTGCGCGCCGCTACTACGACGCGTTCGCCCGCTTCATGAACGAGGGCGGCTTCTCCGTCCTCACCTTCGATTACCGCGGCATCGGCGAGTCGCGCCCGCCGTCGTTGCGCGGCTTTCCGGCGACGCTGCGCGACTGGGGCGCGCTGGACATGACCGCCGCCATCGGCTTCATGCAGCAGCGCAAGCCGCGCTCCATCACGGTCGTCGGCCACAGCGCCGGCGGGCAGCTCGTCCCATTTGCGCACAACGCAAAGGTCATCGACCGGATGGTGCTCGTCGCCGCGCAGAGCGGCTACTGGCGCAACTGGCCGGGCGTCCGCAAGTACGGCCTCGGCGCTTTGTGGATGGTGATGCCGACCGTTGCGCGCGCGGCCGGTTACTTCCCCTCGCGCCTCTTCCGCCTCGGCCCGGAGAACCTGCCGCGCGAGGTCGCGTCGCAGTGGGCGCGGTGGGGCCGCAAGCCGAGCTACTTCTTCGATGAGGTGGCGTTCGACATCGCGCCGCCGATCCTCGCCTGGAGCTTCGAGGACGACCACTACGCGCCGCGTCCGACGGTCGATGCGTTGCTGGCGAAGTACCCGACCGCGCCGATCACCCGCCGCCATGAGCCGGCGACCGGCATCAAGCACTTTGGCTTCTTCCGCAAACAGAAGGGCGAGGCGCTGTGGCGTGAGACGCTGGAGTGGCTCGAGCGGTAGAATCGCCGCACCTCGCCCATGTCCCTGCTGGCACGCGCATTCCCGGTCCGCGACCGCGCCGGTGTCGACGCGTTCGTCGCGGCGATGAAGGACCGCCCCGAGGAGGCCTCGGCCTTCTACACGAGCCTCGGCGTGCGGCGCGAGGCGTGGTTCTTCCAGCGCTGCGACAGGCCGCTGGTCATCGGCGTCACGGAAGTCGATGATCCGCTCGCGGACCGCGCGGCCGCTTTCGCCGCGGCCAACGACGCGTTCTCGTCCTGGTTCAAGTCGCAGATCGACGCACTGTCCGGCATCGATCCGAACCTCATGCCTCTCGGCCCGCGCTCGGAGAAGGTCTTCGACTCCTCGCGCCGGCGGATGAATGAGAGCGCGCCGCTCGTCGTTCGCGCCTATCCGATCCGCAGCCGCCCCGCGCTCGACGAGCTGGTCGCCGAGCTCGAGGCGCGCCGCGAAGAGACGGAGGCGTTCTATGACCGCTTCGAGGTCCGGGAGACCTGGTTCGTCCAGGAGACGGACGAGGGCCCGATCGCCATCGCCGTCGCCGCGATCAACGACCCGCCGGAGAGCGCGCGGCAGTACGCCGATGCCCGCGACCCGTTCTCCGTCTGGTTCAAGCAGCGCGTGACGAGCGTCTCCGGCGTGAACCCGAACGAGACGCCGCTCGGACCGCGCACGGAGATGCTGTACGAGTTTCACGCGCGGTAGGCGCGCGGGCGTCCCGCCCGCTCGCCTTCACGCGCGGTCCGGATAGACCTCCTTCAACTGCGGCGGCACCTCGTGCTCCATCCCCAAGGCGTCCTGCAGCTCGCCGGCGTTGACCACCGCCTGGCCGCGGAAGTGGTTGTTCGTGATCACGTACGTGTCGCGGTTCTTGGCCATCGCCTTGATCCGCTCCGCCCACGGCTCGAGCTCCGCCTTCGAGTAGAGGTAGTTGTAGCGCTCCCACGACTCCTCGTGGGCGAACCACTTCTCGTAGTTGCGCCCGTGCAGCCGGACGTAACCCAGAGGGCCGGTGACCGTGTCGGCGGGCTTGACGGAGTTGTCGAACAGCGGCTGGTCGACGTTCACCCAGGAGACGTCGTGCTCGTCGAGAAACGCCGCGAACTCCTCGTTCTGAAACGTGGCGTGGCGGACCTCCAGCGCCTTCGGGTAATCGGCGAACGCGCGGAAGAGCTGCTCGAGCTTTTCCAGCGACTCCGGCGAGCTCTTGAAGCTCCAGGGAAACTGGATGAGCAGCGCGCCGAGCTTGTCCGCGTCGTGGAGCGGATCGAGGTAGTTGCGGAACGCTTTCACATCAGCGTCCGCGAGCTCCGCCTTCTCGTGCGTGAAGCCGCGGAAGAGCTTCGTGGTGAACCTGAAATCAGCGTTCGCCGACACGCGCCGCACCCAGCTCTTCGAGTGCGTCGGCGGCGGGATGCGATAGAACGGCGAGTTGATCTCGATGGTGTCGAAGTAGTTTGCGAGATACGCAAGATGGTCGAACTTGGAGCCGTGCGGCGGATAGACGGTGCCCTCCCAATCCTTGTAGCTCCAGCCTGCGGGACCGATGCGAACGGAGTGCTTCATGAGAGGTCGATACCTTGATTTTCTTATTTGAAGCCTCGGCGTAACTCGTTGCCTTGGTTGGACAACTATGCTAAAAGGCGGCCCAACGAAAACAATACGAGCATCCATGGACAGCACGAGCGTTCGCGGGCCGTGTTGTGTTCGTTGCGGAAGGGGGTCGATCGGCAAGGTTCGTTGTAAACCGGGAAACAGCGGGGCCAGAGTCGCGGCACCCCGCCCACATGCACGCTGCGGCAATTCTGATTCACAGGTAACAATCTTTAGGAGATCAAAGGTTCAATCATGGATACATTCAACGACAAGACCCTCAATTGTGCCGACTGCGGTGGCGAGTTCATTTTCAGCAAGAACGAACAAGCCTTTTACGCAGAGCGAGGCTTCACGAACGAACCGAAGCGTTGCAAGAATTGCCGCGACAAGAGGAAGACGGCCCGTGACGGGAACGGTGGTGGTGGCCGCGACCGCCAGATGGTCAGCGTCACGTGCGACAGTTGCGGAGTGGGGACCGAAGTGCCGTTCACCCCGGTGAGCGGGAAGCCGGTCTACTGCCGCGACTGCTACAACCAGCGCCGCTCCAGCTCGCGCCCGAACTCCTGGGCGTAGAGCCAATCGATCGATCAAGTTGACGGCGGGCTTTCGGGCCCGCCGTTTTTGTTGTGTAGAATGCGCGCCGTCTTGTCCCACCCCCCTCCCAAGCCCGTCGACAGCGTCCTCGATCTCATCGGCAACACGCCGATGGTCCGCCTCCGCCGCATCCCCGGACCGGACGACGCCGACATCTTCGTCAAGCTCGAGTACCTGAGCCCCGGGTTGTCGGTGAAGGACCGCATCGGCGTGGGCATGATCGAGCGCGCCGCGCGCGACGGCAAACTCCCGCCGGGCGGCACGATCGTCGAGCCGACGGCGGGCAACACCGGCATCGGCCTGGCCCTGGCCGGCGTGCAGATGGGCTACCGCGTCATTCTCTGCGTCCCGGAGAACTTCTCCACGGAGAAGCGCGAGGTGATGAAGGCCCTCGGCGGCGAGGTCGTTCTCACGCCGAAGGACGAAGGGATGAAGGGCGCCATCGCGAAGGCCGAGGAGCTGGCGCGCACCATCGACGGCGCGTACGTGCCGCAGCAGTTCACCAATCCATACAACGCCGAGGCGCATTACGAGACCACCGGCCCCGAGGTGTGGGAGCAGATGGATGGGCGGGTGGACGCGTGGGTGGCGGGGGCGGGGACGGGCGGCACGTTCAGCGGCGCGGCCCGCTATCTGAAGGAGCGCAGCCCGGCCACGCTCTGCGTCGTGGTCGAGCCGCAGGGCTCGATCCTCAAAGGCGGCGAGGCGGGCCCGCACGAGGTGGAAGGCATCGGCGCGTCGGCCTTCATCCCGCCGGTGCTGGACATGACCCTGGCCGACGACATCATCCAGGTCTACGACGATCCCGCCTTCGCCATGGTCCGCCGCCTGGCCTCGGAGGAAGGCATCCTCGGCGCCTCCTCCGCCGGCGCGAACGTCGTCGCCGCCCTGGAGATCGCCCGCCGCCTCGGCCCCGGCAAACGCGTCGTGACCCTCATTCCGGACGCGGCGGAGAGGTACATGTCCAAGGGGATTTATACGAAGTGGGCGAAACCGAATTGAGAATTGAGGATTGAGGATTGAGGATGACGCTCCGCGACCGCGGCGATCCTCGCAAAGCGCAGCCTCAATCCTCAATTCTCAATCCTCAATTCGAGCGAGCGAAAGCGAGCGACAACATGGGTTTCTCAACAGACGCCATCCACGCCGGCCAGGAGCCGGAGCCGCTGACCGGCGCGGTCACCATCCCCATCTACCAAACCTCCACCTACGTGCAGCCCGAGCTCGGCCGGCACAAGGGCTACGAGTATGCGCGGACGAAGAATCCGACGCGCTCCGCGCTGGAAGCGAACCTGGCGGCGCTCGAGCGCGGCAAGTA